>JALZOS010000228.1 GCA_030913755.1 Thermoproteota archaeon
AGCTTTGGAATTGTTTCTAATGCGTCACCAATTATGATCTCAATCTTGTCTGAAAAACCTGCCTTCTGTACATTCTTCATTGCCACGCTTGCTATTTTCTTGTCTATTTCAATCGTTGTTACAAGAGCTTTTTCTCTACGGTCATCTTTGGACAAGAGGCTAGCTATCAAAATAGATGAATAACCAAACAGAGTTCCAATTTCCAAAGCTGTTTTTGCCTTATATTTGCGGATAATCTTTGCTAAAATCTTACCCTTAACGGGACCGATAGAAGGTACAAATTCTTGTTCACCCATCCTTTCAAGTGACTTAAGAACTCGTATCACATCTCTCTTCAATTGCGTTCTTTCAACTTTATCTCACTTATCTATTGTCCTCTTCATATGTTACATTAGCGATTCAATCAGAGCTCAGTATCTATTAACGAGGTAACCAAAAATAAAAAATGAAGCTGGAATTTTTTCTGCCTTACTTTTTCCCAGTCATGAAATTACTACCAAGAAGATGAGGAATTACCCTTCCCCATCATGGTCGTGTTTCCTTTCTGAGACATCATACCCATCATGTTACCCATATCCTGTCTAGTCAATATTGTACCATAGATTGGTGTATCACCAAAGTGGTTGTTCGTCTTTGCTGCATCTAAAGATATGGTTACCACATGATTGTCGATTACCTTGATCTCTACTGGCACATCTCTAACTGGTCCGTCTTTCATTGTGACGGTGACTGTTCCTTTGTATGTGCCAGTCTTGTCTTGAGTAGTGGCATCAGTCAGAGAGAAGTTAGATATCTTGTGTTTGTGCATAGCAGACCCATTTAACATTACCATGTCAATCCATGCATCAAACTTTGCAGGCTTTGTCTCATTGAAACTTTCATTGGTGCTGTTAATTATGTTTGTAACCCAATGTCCGGAAAGAACCCATGCAGGATTTCCTTCCTTGTTATTCTGGATGCTTGCTATAGGCCCAAATGTCCAGCCTTTGTGATCTTGCCACTTACTAGAATATGGTACCGCATTTACGCTTAGGGATAAAGTGGTTGTCATCGCTCCACCCACCACAACTAACGCAGCGAATAGATAGATTAGTGTTGGCGAATCTCTCCTTGTTTTGCTTTGCATTAAGGTTACGTTTGATAATGTCGTATTAAAGACTACCGTAACCTAGTTACGTAGATCATATTACACGATTTAGTTTGTATGTTGTCTTAATTGCTGTCAACAACTATCGATACTATCGCTAACAATTTCCAGGTACGACGGCTTTTCTGACCTCAGAAATCTTTACAATCCCATCTTCATTTCCATGATCTTTTGGAAATGAAGATTACTGTTTAGCTGTTTCTGTTAATACGATTTGAAGAATTTTAATCAGGTAATAGGTTGATTATCTTTAGTCTTCTGCCAAATGTCAGAGATAATTTCATAGATCGTTTCGTTGACTGACCCATTGAACTTTTTACTCCACAATTTTGCTACGTATTCTCCTGGAGTATTTCTATTCTCTAATCTTTCGTCTAGTATGTTAAGAAATTCCGCATTGACACCTAAATCAGACAAACCTTTGCGTGCAAAGTCCAGTTGACCTTTTATGGTATCTACAATGTTAAAATGAGTTTTGGCATTGTAACCCGATCGAACTGCTGCCATTCTCTCCTCTCTTAATGTAGGAAGTGGTCTTAGTTCCCTTTCTTCATGTATAGCCCTGCTCAAGTAACCAATAAAGAATTCTGCCATTGCCATTAAGCTTTTTGAGGTTGGCTGAACAGACATTATTCTTGTTTCTACACGATAAGAATCAGGTCCTATACGGATTCGCGCATCATCATGTCTTTCTTTCTCAAGTTCAAAATAATCTTTCGCTATCTTTGGTTCCCGTGAAGTAATATAGTCGATATAATCTCCTATTCCATCAAGGTATCTGGGAATTGCAGGGAATCCTGAATTCTGCTGTTCTGATTGATCGTATAGGTGGATTCTTGGTTCATGCAATGAATACACTCGACCGGCAAAAAGTCTGCTGTTAGCTCCAAGGACAATTGCAGAAGGTATTATGTTTAATATATGATTGAACATGATTGTTGTATTCTTTGGATTTTTTCCTTGTAGATGAAGATGAAAACCCTGTATTGCTGTTGCAACATGCGCTGCTCTAAAGTTGTACCCCTCGATTTCAACATCAGGAAGAGTGCTCTGCCAATCAGCCAATTTATTATACCTGGGTTTGTTAGTTATCAGACCTTCTTTCATAATTTCAGGCGATGGATTAGCGCCCAGAAAGACAGGAATTACCTCCTTCTCTTGGTACGCTTTTTTGACGAACCTATCTAGACTTTCTATAAATTGCTCAAATACTATGTTGAGATAATCAAGGTTATTCATCCCTACGGGTGAGGTTTTATATTCAAATTGACAGGCACCATATTCATAATCGATTTCATAGGTGGTTCCTTCAAGCTCTTTGATTAATGGTTCTGCACTCACTGGGATTCCCTTTTGGTCGAGTAAACATGCCTCGACCTCTACCCCAACCCTAAAAGCTTCATCTATTCTTTCAGCGTCGTGATGGACCCTGTCCTTTAATTCTTGTACTTGGTTGTCAAGGGAAAAATTCAATTCACAGTTATATTGTGTTTCACGGAATTTAAGTTGGTGGATGTGGAATTATTGAAATTCATTTTGATTCGCCCTGTTGATGCAAAAACTGGTCCAGTGGGATATCATGGGTAGCAAGATTGGCCAAGTTGTTGTTTAACTCAATATAATTGGATCAAGTATAATAATAATTAGCAGTAGTATCTTTTCAAAGACCAGGACTCCATGGTAAACGTAATACGCAGTCACCTACCTTGTAACAAGGAAAGTTAAAGCTGCTTATTGCAAAGTAGAGGCACAACTTCATCTAACTGGAGTAAGCCGATTACTTTCATAAAATTGTCACACGGCGTAAATTTTTCAAATTGAGAGAGGTAAGCATTTTTATGTACAAGTACTCACATTTGACTCGCCTATGATAGAATACTTCATTGTAATAGCCATTGTTTTATCCATACTCTTTATGAATTCTGTTTTAGCTGTATCTTTGGCTCAAACAACAACAGTATCGCCCACCTCTATTTCGTTCCCTTTGTCAAAGGGATATGTAAATGGAAAAATAGCATTCTTTATCGCAACTGATTCATCTGACAATCAAACAGCTACTTCTATAGCCGACAATCTAGGACACAGAGTAAATTTTGCACCGGTCCTAGTATTAATTCCAGAATCAGTTCGGCAGCAAGGTTATGAATTCATGAATGGAATCATAGGAGAAGGGCCTTTTGGATTCCAATTACCAGTCGCAACTGCATTTCCAGGAGATGAAAGCTATAGTCCAATTGTTCAGCTACACTTTGTTGAGTGGCATGATAACGCAACTGCGAGAGAATTGAAGTCGGTAAAAGAAATACTGTCTGCCCAAACTAATGGGGAGCTGACAGTTACAAAGACAAATATTTTGATAAATAGTCCTGTAGTACAACAGTAGGTAGCCCTTCACTTTTTATCCCGCTAGATGCTTCCAAACGCGTACAGACATGATTACTAATACTTAGTTTCTCGAATGAACGTAGTTCTTCTTTTAAAATAATATTTGGTCCGTCCAAGTCAGAGCCTATTATTACCCAGTGGTATTGTCGGGTACGGTTCGACGAGCGAGTTCAGCAAAATTGTGTTTAAATTCATTTCTAATGCGCCAGTGGAAGGTAAGTAAAATGGTTACCTACCGTCAATAAAATCAAGGATAGGCAAATATGTTCCCTTCAGTTGTGGGTTTTTTTAGCTAGCTAAGTTAGCTAGGCATGTTCTATTTTGAATCCTAATCTTACCTCCGACTGGAATTCTAAGATCTTCCCGTCCTCAATTCTGACTGTTACGCGTCCTAATTCTCCCCATTGCAAATTCTTTACCGTTTTGGCAGCTTCTTCAACTGCATTCCTTATCGAGTCATCTAAGCCGTTAGGCGAAGTTCCTACAATATCAATATACTTATAGACCATGCAAACATAATGACCTGTTTTCATATAAACATTCACTCTTTCCAAGAGTTCAATACATTCATACATGTATGGTGGTAATATCTAATGGCTACGATATTTCAGATCTAACAGTTGCATTTCAACTTATTTTCAGAAAATCTGTTTTGCTTTACTATACGTAATTCTTTTCCATCAGGTTGATACAATTATGCAATTGACGTTCAAATGTAAAGGACCTGGTTTGCAGTTTGAAGAAGAAAAGGCTCATAGACGGTTCACGGTTCATAAGAAGGTTCATGGACGGAAACCAAAAATCAGCGAATATGGGAGTCCGGAATTTAACCAGGATAGGTTAAGGGGTTAATACCAAATTCCAATCTCCTTTTATTAGTAAGCAAAATGAGCGACATATTTCTTCAACAATATTTTTCTCAGCCCGATATAGATTAACGGGATCTTCGTAAATTACTAATACTTGAATACCTAATACAACAATAATGTGTCGTACTGCAATTTTTTTTGGCAACGAACTTTCAAGTTATTCGTTTGGTGAAAAACACCCGTGGAACTCTGGCAGACTGCAAGCATTTTATTCAAGAATTAGCCAATTAGACGTTATCAATTCTAGTAACGTAAAATTAGTACCTCCTGTTCTTGCAGATGAAAGTATAATTTCCTCCTTTCAAACTAAAGAATATGTCGATTTTGTAAAAAAGTCCTCTAAATCTGGTGAAGGATATCTAGATCATGGAGATACACCTTCCTTCAAGGGTGTATTTGAAGCATCATCATATGTTGTGGGTTCCACGTTACTTGCTCTTGATATGGTAGTTAACAAAATTGATGGAACAGTTCATTCATTCAATCCAATTGGTGGCCTTCATCACGCAAGAAGAGATTCAGCTGCGGGATTCTGTGTATTCAACGATATAGGCATAGCTATTCTACAGGCTAGGAACAAATACAATATAAAGAAAATACTATATATTGATATAGACGCGCATCATGGGGATGGTGTTTATTATGAATTTGAAGACGATCCTGATGTCTACATAGCGGACATTCACGAGGACGGTTCGTCTTTATACCCTGGAACTGGATTTGAGTCAGAAAATGGATCGGGTAAGGGAAAAGGCACTAAATTAAACTTGTCCCTGAGTTCTGGTGCTACTGATCATGATTTTATTGCAGCCTTTACTAAGGTTGAAGATTTTATTAGCTCTCTAAATTGTGAGCTTATTATATTTCAATGTGGAGCTGATGGTTTAAAAGGAGATCCCTTAACACATTTACAATATACTCATAAAGCACACAAATATGCTGCGGAAGTATTACATGAATTTGCTCATAAGATGTGTAATGGAAGAATCATCGGACTAGGTGGAGGAGGGTATAATAGAGAGAACCTAGCTAATGCATGGACTGAAGTTGTGAAGACTTTTATCATGAACCAACCTTAAAATACGCAGTGCGTCATATCCGTTATACGAAATGTTAAATCAAAAGTAATATTGGTGTTATTTGTTTGCCTTTATAGATGCAATTTCAAATTGTTAAGGAACCAATGTCTATCATAGAAATGGATATGAACAAAGGTGAAAGTATCACCGCAAATTCCGGAGCAATGGTGTATATGTCTGGAAACATAGATGTTGATACCAAGATCAGGGACGGAGGATTTTTTGCGAAATTAAAGGTTTCCACCCTTGGAGGTCAATCTCTTTTTGTTAACGAGTTTACTTCAAACTCTGATGGAGGAAAATTAGGTCTAACTGGGCAGCCTCTCGGTGACATAATAAAGATATCGATGTCGCAGGATCAAAACTTCATTGTTCAATCTGGATCGTATATAGCTTCTACTGATGGTGTAGTTTTAGATACCCAGTGGCAGGGATTTAAGAAAGGACTATTTGGAAGTGAACTCTTTATGTTGAAATTGAGCGGACAGGGAGATATTTTCTTGAATGCTTTTGGAGGCATAATTAGGAAAGAAATACCAATTGGTGAAAAATTCATTTTAAATAATTTTCACCTTGTGGCTCTAAATCTTGATGCTGATTACAAAGTTATTAAATTTGGAAGTCTAAAGTCAACTCTGCTGGGAGGAGAAGGTTTGGTTATTGAGATAAAAGGTCCGGCCCTGGTATACTTCCAAACCAAGAATAAACCGCAGTTAGTAGAATTCCTTGGTTTGAATCAAAAAGATCGTTATTCCAGATAATATTGTATATTAAACTCATTGGAGAACAACTTTATCATACAATAAGCCATCAACTTTTTTAGTTTTCTTTGCTAATCTTGGCAAAAACTAATCATTTCTGTTAACATTAAATTCTTGCTCTGAATTGACATTCTTATTACTATTATGGATCTTCTGTTTATATCTACTTCGAATCTAGCCAGTTAATAGATCAGTCATCTTGCCCAGAATGGGTGTGTATATTTTTTAAAATATTGTGTACTTGGTTTCTAAATAGAGTTAATCCTATCCTCTTAGCATATGGTTGTCCTTTTACAAAAGACTCAGCCAGATTAGTAACAAACTCCATTTCGACCTTGGGAGGCATTGGAGGTTCAAAAGGATCAACAGTTGCTTCAATTATGACTGGTTTCTTTCTATCCTTATCCATTTTCATGGCTTGTTCCATGATGGGTCTAATCTCACCAGGTTCCTTTATTGCATAACCGTTGCCTCCGCAAGCTTCAGCAAACTTTACAAAATCTATTGGTGTAAACTCTACGCCATACTCAGGATTCCCAAGGAATGCCATTTGCTCCCAGCGTATCATACCAAGAGTATTATTTTTTATGACGATTATTTTGATAGGAAGGTTATATTGAACAGCCGTTGCAAATTCACCCATTAACATCGTAAATCCCCCATCACCAACAAAAGCAATACATTGTCTATCTGGGAATGCAATTTGTGCAGCAATTGCGTATGGTAGGCCGCATGCCATTGTAGCTAATGTTCCTGACAAAGAGAATTTCATTCCCTTTCGAATATTGATGTATTGTGCGGCCCATGAAGTATTTGTACCGCAATCAACAGAGATTATGGCATTATCTTCTAGTAATTCTGATACCGCGTGTGCGATAGCCTGTGGTTTGATTGGCTTGTTAGTTCTACTACTTTGTTCTTTCATTAACTTATTCCAATCCACCATTGCATCTTGTTTAGATTTTAGAAACTCACGTTCTGCCTCACTTCTCTGATGCAACAATGGTAGCAATTCGGATAATACAAGTTTAGAATCACCTACTAATCCGATCTCAACGGGATAACGTAATCCAATATTATTTGGTTTAATATCAATCTGTATTCCTCTTGCCTGCCCTGGTTTTGGAAGATAGTCAATATAGGGAAATGATGTTCCTACCATTAGTAAGGTGTCAGCTTCATTCATGGCGTCTGTTGCAGGTTCAGTTCCTAAAAGTCCTAGACCACCGATACAGACAGGATGGTCATCTGGAATTACTGCTTTACCAAGCAATGCCTTTACAATAGGAGCCTCCAACTTTTCTGCCACTTGTATTACTTCATCTCCAGCACTTAGAGCTCCCTGTCCAACTAGCAGTACTATTTTCCTGCCGGAGTTCAAAATATTTGCGGCATCCTCTACTAGACCTCTATCCGGTACGGTTATGTTGGCATAAAAGTCGGAAGTGTGACCTGGTACTTTATGCCTGGAGTATCTTCCTTTTAATTTCATCTCTTGTACGTCGATCGGAATAGTTAGGTGGCTAACACCCCGCAACGATAATGCTGACCTGCACGCTATATCGACCGTCATTTCAGCGTGTTCAGGCCTATTTATCATGTTATTATAAACAGCAACATCTGAAAAGAGTTGCAAAAGATTAACATCTTGCTGATAATTAGAATTCATAAGATCAGAATAAGTACTGCCAGTTATTGATAAAACAGGGGTATTGTCTAACTTTGCATCATATAATCCATTTAAAAGATGTATGGCACCCGGACCTGAGGTAGCAACACACACTCCTAATTTTCCCGTATATTTCGCATAAGCACAAGCCATGAAGGCTGCCGATTCTTCATGTCTAACAAGAATGAATTTAATTTTGTCTTTCCGTCTTCTTAATGCTTCCATAAATCCATTTATTCCATCACCTGGCAGGCCAAAAATAACTTCAACTTTCCAATCAAGCAAGGCTTCAGCGACAATATCGGCTGTACGCATATTTTCGTACTCGCTCATAACTCATTGAATCACAATGTAATATAAGTGAGTTTATGACGACAGAAACTGTATCTTTAGATCTTAATGAAGGCTACGAACATAAGGCAAGTCCACCAACTACTGGCTTTCAAACTCGTACAATTTCATGGCGCTGAATGCATTCAATATGGCATCAGAGTAGGAGTTATGATGAATAAACTCAAGAAGACAAATGGAAGGAACAAGGAAAGATCTTATTATGCCTTAACGACAAAGACTTGGAAAAGATGTTAGAATAAAAGAAAATCATGATGAACCTTGGAAAGTTATTGATAATATAATTCGTGAATTCTTATTATCTCCCCTAATCGTATTGTTTGGTCAGTCAATCATTAAACAAATGAAATAATTTTTGTGATTATGGAGTTACGAACCGATAGATATTTGTTTCAAAATGCCAGAATATCTACTAGAATGAAAGACGAGTTTTGACTCTTCAGTAGATGCTCAATCATATTTACTTCCATTTCTGTTATTTTAGAATCAACTTTGGCTGCCATAAAATTTTAGGGTCATCATTTTCTTTACCATTCTCAGGATTTACAGTTGTTTCTATTACAATTTCTTGACCTACAACAATTTCATCAAGATAAAATTGAAGTCGCATGATGTCATCAAACCATTTATATTTTCTACCTGATTGTTCTAGGCCATTTAATTCATTATAAAAATCAATAGGCGTCTTAAATGCTATTCCAATGATAAAATCAATAAACCATACAGATTTATCAGCGGCTATGAATACATATTCCGCGTTTCGGTCATGGTTCGTCGGATTTTGATTTTGTAGTACTTTATCCTCGTTCAGATATACATCATTATCATCATAATCACTCTACCACTATAATAATTGTATAGCTGATTGAATAGATTTTGCAATATGATTGTTGCCTTCAGCATTAGACAAATATGTTAATATTCACTACCAGTCTCCCTATCTTATAGAGCGTTGATAACTGAAATACTTCTTTTAGCATATAGAAATCTTGTAGCTTCAATTGACAAGGTTTTTTTAATTTGGCAGGTAGTATTTCCTGTTGTGTATATATTTGTGGCAGGGTATGCATATTCAGCGCTAATGGGAGAACAAGGGGTAAAATTTGGAGACGTATTAGTTACATATCCTGCGTATTTAACTGCAGGGATGATTGGTTTTAACGTGATGAATAGCAGCACAGTAGCTGGCAGTATTATTTGGAATGATAAAAGAAATGGAATGTTTCAGCAATTACTGGTAATGCCTTATACTAAGGTTCAATATATCATTGGCAATCTTCTAACGATTGTTCTTATGGGATTGGCGAGTGCAGCACTGATTGTGATAATTGGCCTTCCAACTATGTTAAATAATGTAAACCCTACAGTGTGGAGTATTCCTTATACGGTTTACGCGCTTGTTGTTGGTGCAGTGTTTTTTGGTTCTTTTACCATAATTATATCGACAAAGCTTAAAAGTAGTGAAGGCTTTACCGTAATTAGTAATGGTGTTTTTTTGTTTTTTGCATTCGCCAGTTCAGCTTTTTATCCGGCAGCCGGAGTTCCAGAACCATTACGCACTGCATTCTATATAAATCCGCTTACATATATAGTAGATATTAGTAGAGCGGGCATATTTTCGCAGGTGACTCCATTTACTAATGTACAGCTTCTCATTATTACTATTGTTTCTGTTGGAGCGTTTTTAATGGCAACAGTATCAATGGTAAAGATGAAAATTTAGTAGATCCATTTCGACAATGTCACTGTTGCTTTTCCTTCCTATCATTGACTATGGTTAGGAAAACTTCTTCTAGTGATGGCGGATTAATAGCAATACTTTCTATTTGTATGTCATTTTTAGAAAAGAGTTGAATTATTCTGATAATAATTTCCTGAGCGTTATCAACTTTAATTATAAGTGTATCTGTTCCGGTGGTTTCGATGTACGACTTATCGATAACAGTAGCAATTAAATCTACAACCGATTTAGCTAAAACACCCTTCACTCTAAGTTCAATATTCTTAGTTACACCGTATTTCTGCTTTAGCCCTGTAGGCGTATCGAAGGCAATTATTTTCCCTTTATCTATTATAGCTATTTCATCACAAAGATATTCTGCTTCCTCCATGATGTGTGTGGTAAAGAAAACAGTCAATCCGGATTTTACTTGATTCTTTATATAATCTAGTAAGGTTCGTCTAGCCGAGGGATCTAAACCTACTGTTGGTTCGTCAAGAAACAACAACTCCATATCGTGCATAAATTCTCGTGCAACCTGGATTCTTCTTCTTTGACCTATCGAGAGTTCATCATTCTTCGTATTTTTTATGGGTTCTAAGTCAAATGCAGTAAAAATTTCTCTTAGTTTGTGTTCTCTTTTTGTGCCACGAAGTCCCCACATTAGACCATAAAGGTCTAGTGCTCTTTCCACCGTCAGATTTGCCTCAAAACTGGGTTGCTGGAATACAACTCCTATTTTCTTTCTAATTTCAGAATGATACTTAACGATATCCTTTCCAAAGATGTGCACCCTTCCCGCAGATGGACTAATAAGAGTGGTGAGGACTTTTATTGTTGTAGTCTTACCTGCACCATTTGGACCTAGAAATCCAAATACTTTCCCATACTTCACGTTAAATGAAATGCCATTTATTGCATGAATATTTTTACGGTAGTCTTTTTTAAGGTCTTCCACAGAAATGCAATACTCATTTTGCCGTTCAAGCAAACTATATGGTATCTACTAAAATGTTGTATATGTAGGTTTACTAACCGTAATTGGTTTTGATTATATATGGTTCTATAAATCTCGGCACCAATTAGGGGAACACACACTATCTTAATAGTATAAGCATGCAGTCAATTAGGTTCGTGAATTTCTTGACAGCGTTACAGAAAAAGTGAAAGATCCATGCGGATATATGGTTTTTGGTTTGTCACATTTCAAACATACTTACCAAGCAAATACTTTTCAGGCTCGACCCTTGAAACGAAGCTACATCCTTTATCTAACATCATATCAATATGTATTCTATAT
>JALZOS010000255.1 GCA_030913755.1 Thermoproteota archaeon
CAGGGGCACCAACGGACCACTAGAGAGTATCTCTGCTTATTGCTTCAAACATCCACCAGTACAGATGTCTTACTCAGACGCTAAGGACCGGTTTATGGAGTTTATAGAAGGTAAGAGGGAGAGGTAGGCGGTAATAATAACCTAAATTCAAGATCATGATAGATAGATGAATGTAGTACTTTTTTGGCGAAAAAAAGACACTTATACGGCAGAATGAAGCGAAATAGGATTAACACCAAGATGTTGCTGGAAATCATGGAGTCAAGATTATTCTGATCGACAAATCAAATGATGGGCTTTCTAATCAAATTAGTCAGGATGTTAAAGATAGTGACTGAAATAGGGCACGGCGAAATAAGATGGTGTGCGACAATCCTCCTTTTGATAAACTAAACGATTTGTTTTGGTATTTCATAACCTTTTTACGGTCTCTAAATTAGAGTAGTCCTATGCAAATTGGAATCTTGGGGTCTGGAGACGTAGGTCGAAGACTGGGTGAAGGATTTGTTGAACTTGGACATATGGTAAAGATTGGAACACGTGACACCAACCAAGAAAAGGTAATCTCATGGGTCAAAGAACTTGGAGACAAAATATCTGCCGGCTGCTTCGCAGAGGTAGCGACATTTGGCGAATACTTGTCGTTGCAACTTCGTGGAATGGAACTCTGGAGGCAATAAGAATGTGCGATCCGAAGGATTTCGCAAATAAAGTGGTAATTGATGTCACTAATCCTTTAGACTTTTCGGCTGGTGTACCGCCAAGACTTGCGGTAGGATATACTGATTCAGCTGGCGAAATAATTCAGCGTCTGCTGCCTGAAGCCCAGGTAGTTAAGGCATTTAATACTGTGGGCAACCAACTTATGGTGCATCCAACCTTCCAACATTGTGGACCACCTACCATGTTTATTTGCGGAAATAATGAAAATGCAAAAAGGGTGGTAACAGACGATGTCCTTACTAAATTTGGATGGGAAACGATAGACATGGGAGGAATTGAAGGAGCGCGTCTTCTTGAACCACTCTCAATGCTCTGGATCACTTGCTATTTTCAAACAAATAGCGCAAATCATGCCTTTAAGCTGTTACGAAAATAATTTGACATTTCGTTTCAATCAAATGAGTCAGTCGGTTAAGTCAAGAGACTACCTCAGCTCAATGAAAAAACCTGGTTTTTGTGTGTCATATAGCAATGAAATTATAAATAATTTGCTATCTGTTTGCTCAGCTTCATGCAGCAGGCACGTTTCTCTCATAGACCAGTTTATCAACATTTAGTTATCTCTCAACATATATTTACAGGCTTAATAATTTTATACCAAGTCTCATTGGTCTACATTAAAAAACTTGAAATATATGGTTTTAAGTCGTTTGGCTTCAAGAATACAATATTACATTTTGATAACGGACTGATTGCTGTTACTGGTCCCAACGGATCAGGGAAAAGTAACATTCTGGACGCCATAATGTTTGTATTGGGAGAAAATAGTCCCAAGGCTTTACGAGTCGACAAATTTCAGTCACTCTTTTATGATAGTCAAAGTCCATCTCATAGGCTAATCCGTGTAAGTATCGCATTTGATAATTCAGATAGGGGCATACCGGTAGACACCGAAACTGTCTCCATGAGCAGAGAGATGGAAGGACAATCTGGAGATAGCCAGTATTATCTGAATGGAAAGAAAGTTTCTAAAATGACTATCTTAGAGCTATTAGAAATTGTGGTAGCGGCACCGAATAAGCTAAATATCGTACAGCAAGGAATGATCACAAGAATATCTGAATTAAATGTAGAAGAGCGGAGAAGGATAATAGAAGACATCATTGGATTATCTTACTTCGACGAAAAAAGGACTGAAGCATTGAATCAACTTTCTGAATCTGATCGCAGACTAGAAGTTGCAATGGCAAGAATGGGAGAGATTAGAAAAAGGATAAACGAACTTGAGGGTGAGAGAAATGATCAATTGAGGTACAATTTTTTGGAATCCCAATTGAAGAGATTTAAGGCTATTCTCTATTCCAGCAAGATTGACCACTTACGGAAGGAGCTGCAAATCCGCAGCCAGATGTTAGAAACAAATGCATCAAGACTTAACGAATTATCTACGAAAATTAATGAGCTTCAGAAGGAGATCGATACTATAGACGCAGAAAAGACCAAATTTATTCAAGAAGTCGATGTTTCCAACAAGACCAAAGCTCAGCTTGACACGAAGATAACAAGTATCGTATACGAGCTGGAACGTACAAGGGCAATTGTCAAAGAATCTGAAAGACGATTAGAAATCATAGGACAAAGACTTCCAGCTATAGAAGAAGAGCAAAGAACCTTGGATTCTGACTTTGGAATTACAGAAGTACTAATAAAAGAAAAAGGAACAACAGTAAAAAGGAAAAGAGAGTCTCTAACGGAGCTTAAAACCAGACTTGACCAAATCAATTCAGCCCTTGAAGAATTGTCAGACATCGTTAGTAAAAATGAAAAAAACAAAGCTGCAATTATTAATCGGAGAGACAAATTGTTATCAATAGATGGCAATATAAAGATCATTTTAGCGAGACTGGAAGAAAGATCAGACACACTAGAAAGGAAGTTAAATAATAGGCAATCAAGAGTAGACGGATTGAGGTCAGATTTAAAATCGAAGAAGGATCTCTATGAAAACCTCATTAATGAATCACATCCTGCTTTAGAACAACAGAGAGAAGAGTCTAATATTGTTGCCCAATCAAAAAACGATGCAAAAAAAATTGAAGAGGATCTACGAGCCTGTTCTGAAATACTGAGCAAAGCTCAGGGATTTTCGTCTACCTATCAAACTCGCATTGCGTTAGCAAATAATATTATGAATGAAGATTTTGCT
>JALZOS010000027.1 GCA_030913755.1 Thermoproteota archaeon
ATTTTGATAGTCCTCCACAGCCTGATAGATCTCCTCGTTACTATTCATTACAAATGGTCCATATCGAGCTACCGGTTCATTCAAAGGTACTCCAGCTAAAAGGCGAATTTCTAGTGGACATTTTGAGTCGCTTGCTGACGCAATAGTAACCTGTTCTCCATCTTTTTTGAAGACGACCGCCTTTCCCTTTTCTGCTTCTATCCGATCCTTTCCAAAGAGGCCTTTTCCCCTTACCACGTAGCAAAATGCATCATAACTGCTTGGAATTGGCTGAGCAACTTGGGATCCTGGTTGGATAGTAAAGTGAAGATACATTATGGGTGTCCGAGTATTAATTACTGCTCGAGCACCTAGAGATTCTCCAGCTATAACTTTAACAGAAACTTTACCATCTGCTGTCGTTGCCACAGGTATTTTTGCCGAAGGGATCTCCTGATATCCTGGTTGTATCATCTTGTCTGCTTTTGGTAGGTTCACCCACAGCTGAAACCCATGTAATCTCCCTCCTTTTCTAACAAATTCTTTCTCCGGCATTTCTGAGTGAACTAGACCAGCACCTGCTGTCATCCACTGGACGTCCCCTGGACTGAGCTTTCCTGCGTTACCCCTTGAATCTTTATGTTCGAAGTTCCCTTCAAACATATACGTAACAGTTTCAAAACCACGATGAGGATGAGCAGGAAGACCATTCGCTTCACTAGCGGATAAATATTGGGGACCAAATTCGTCTAGCAACAAGAATGGATCGATATGGCTAAGCGAAGGAGTTGGAAAAGATCTACTCACTGTGATCCCTTCTCCTTCTGTAGTCTCTATGCTTGTTATGACACTATCTACTGAGCGATCTTGTTGAATGATATTGCTTTTATCGCTACCGCGAGCAGTCTTATCGTATTCCACTTTTGAATTAGTTATTATTTTTGACACTCTACAGATACAACATTTAGGTATTTAACTGTAGTAGTAATTTCTTACTAAGTTGGTAATATTTACCTTACTTGATACTGTTTAGATTACTAAGGAAGGAAGTGATGACTTCCATACTTAATTACAACCTATACTAATGAAATAATATATCAGCAAAGGGAGATGCAAAATGTATTCACATTGGAGAAGTGGACGAAAAAATAAAGGGAAATACAAAAGGTTGTGAGGAATGCGTAAAAATTGGTTCAGAGTGGGTTCACCTTCGTCTTTGTCTAACGTGCGGACATGTTGGATGCTGCGATTCTTCTGTAAATAAACATGGAACTAAGCATTTCAAGGAAACGACTCATCCAATTATAAAATCCTATGAGCCCGGTGAAAAATGGAAATGGTGTTATGTCGATGAAGTTTTTATTAAATAACAATAATTACCTTTCAGAAGAAAGCAAAAGAAAGATGTATTTGTGATGAAATCAAACAACAAAAATGATGATGCTAACAACGAATGGATGAAACCGAAAATTCTGCCACTTGCGAATGGTCCATTCTACTTGATAAATGACACGAAACCCAAAATAGTTGAGAATCTACAAAATTTTAACGGTGAATCCTTGTCAACAACTGCAGGTATCGCGTTATGTCGCTGTGGGGCATCAAAGAACAAACCATTTTGTGACGGTACACACAGTATAATTGGATTTTCAAGCACAAATAATACTCTGAAGGAGAAGGATAACAACAAAGGAATCAAAGATAAGAGGCGTAACTATGTTGGAAAGGAAATTACGATCCATGACAATAGAAAGATTTGTTCTCATGCGGCTGAATGTGTTAATAATCTTCCTTCGGTCTTCAAATTAGATAGTAAGCCTTGGATTGATCCCGAAGGAGCTAAAATGGAACAGATAATTAACACTGTACGAAAATGTCCTTCCGGTGCCCTCAGTTATTCCATGGATGGTATAGAATATAGAGATCCCCGGGAGGAAAGAAATCCAAGGGTAACAGTTTCAAAAAATGGTCCTTATTATATTACTGGAGGAATAGAACTAATTGGAGAGGCAATAGAGTTTGGTGAACGGGTCTCGAAGGAACATTATACTCTATGTCGTTGTGGAGCTTCCAATAATAAACCATTTTGTGATGGAGAGCATAGAAGAATAGACTTCAAGGAGGAATAATTAAAGAATCTCTATATGCAATATTTCATTCGGATCACAAGGTCGTCGGCATTCTGAAGTTACTTTAATTGCTATATCCCATCTTCAGAAACCCTTTTTCTGTACTCTTCCTTTTCATGTTCTGGGAAAGATGAACTGAAATAAAGCCAGCAAGTATCTACTAATTTAGTAACCATATACTGGCTTTGATTCATTGTCTTAATTTGTTTTTGATTTTGCTTGTGATGTTCTTATTTCGTGTTTTTGTCCATAATATTTCCATTTATCTACCCAGTTACTAAGTTGAATTAAAATAATCTCCAGTTCTTTTGTCCTTGACGTTAAACTATATTCTACTCGGGTTGGGATTTCTGGATATATTTTTTTAGTTATTAAACCTTCACGTTCTAGCCCTAATAGTCGATCAGACAAAACTGTACTACTTATTCCAGGCAACAATCTTTTTAGTTCATTGAATCTTATTCTTCCATTTGTACTTAAATTTTTCAAAATATGTAATGTCCATCGTTTTCCTAGTACCATCCATATATCCGATATCTCACATTTTTCATCTTTCATTTATTTTCCTGCAAGTAATATATTACTACCAGATATTAAAATTTAATTACCTTTATTCAGACAGTTAATGTCGATATAATGATTATGTTATATATTATTGCTTATTGAATGCTTAAGCTTAAACCCTATAACTGACTTAGACTATTTGTAGGATGGTAATAGATATTCCTTTGCACAATAATTGCATAAGAGGAGCTTGGGGCCATACTCATACGTTGACTTATCATGCTCACTCTCAAAGCTATCGTCTATCTCGTCTACTACATTCATGCGAGCTTCAAGGTTAAGATTATGATTATCTGGTGTTTCTGGTAATTGCTCATTGCATATATCACATCTACTAACAAGTATTCTTACGTTCTTATCCTCATAGTAAACTCGTTTAAGATGATAGTTTTGATTGTAAGTACGCTTCTGGTGCTGCGGTTGTTTACGTTTAATTAGACTGTGTTTAGAGTACTGCATTTCTAGAAAATACTCTTTCTGAACAGGATTGACAGTATCGTTCTATCCTTGAAGCTCCTTCTGCATCGTATATAACTTCACATGAAGGAATTCCTCCACATATGCAACAAGGAGAAGCTTTTGCAAATTTCTTTATCATGAGTTTCTTAATGTCATCTGTGGTCTTGGGAGAAGATACAATTCTTTGCAGTTCTTCAAGGTTCTCTTTAGGGATATTCAGTTCTCTTATTGTACCGTTCTCAGGTCTTATTCTTAGCACGAATAGATAGCTAACAGATTTTTAATATTTAAGTACTCTCATGATCTTAATAATAATTAGTAAAAAGAATGGACAAATTTCATCAAGAACTATTAGATGTCCTTACTCGATGTCGT
>JALZOS010000028.1 GCA_030913755.1 Thermoproteota archaeon
TAGACCCCTCTTAATGCTCGGCTTGTAAGCAACCTGCAAAGCAGACCTACCTTTCAGGACAATCAAATTGGACTATAGATGTTCTTATCTTTGCGACAAATATGTCCTGCTCCTCCCCCATTTTGAATTTGGATAATGGGAGAGTAACTCTAAATTGGAAAAGTTGGAGAATATTAACAAATTATTATACAATTATTGTCATAATTTGAACATAATTGCAACGACCATCTTAATAACTATTCATTTATATATCGATTTAGATATGCATCCTCATTCAAGAATGTCATTCTCCCTAACTTTGATTTGAAATGAAAGAAATAGACTTCCTCAATCAAATATGTCTTGACACACTCTACTCAAACAAATCTGTAAAATACGTGGGAGTAATTGATAACAATAGGAAATTACTTGCAGGAAAATTCAGAAATGAGCTACAAAATTCTATGATCAAGTCTCCTTCAAACAGGTATAATAATACCAAATTCTGGTCACCAAAATTCTATTTCGATATTTTGGGTTTCTCTAACTTTGAATCAGTACTTGGGTCAAATGTGGATCAGCACATAGCTCTTGAATCGGACATTATGGAGCTGATTGTGATTCCTCTGACGAGTCACAAAGACAAATATCTGTGTATATACTTAGAACCCAAAGTTTTAGACCAAAAAATGGTAGCTAAATTATCAAATATTTTTTGATAAATCACTCTTCGCTCTTCAGTTTGTCAACAATCAAAGCAGGTTAATCCTTAGTGGTCGTATCGTGCGTCCAGCTTAAGCATTGTCCAGAGTAGCCAGCTCTTCATAGGAATTATTCGTGGTTTCCACTATATTGAGTCAATCAATTTTTTCAGCGTAGAAGCACAAACAACATAAGAGTTAGCATTCTGCTATGGATCATATTTAAAGTAGAGTCATAGCTTATAACACTGATGCAACAGTGAGTGGTTTCAGCCCCAAGAATCAAAATCGGGATAGTGATGAAATTAAAGGAAGAACAAAAACCTTATTAGATCTCTTTAAGCGGAATTATTTAGCTAGTAAAAGTGATGATTTTACATCAGATGCAATTGGAAACATGCTGGTATGTCTATCCGCTTATGCGAAGATATTTGAGGGTTTCCTTCTAGTATCTGAAAAGCGAAAGATGCCGCAAGAAATGACCGACGGGTTTGTCAAGTGGGCCACTGAACAATTAGACGAGCTAAAAATAAGCCTAAATGGAATTTATGAAAAGACGGATATGAGGTAGGTCATAAGCACACAAAATAAAAATGAATAGGTGCGGTCTTCAGTTATTGTTCAACCCGTAAGTATACTTGCAAATTGCATCATTAAAAAAATTCTTATCAAAATTAGCTAAAAATATTATAAGCACTAGAGTTGGCGGGTCAGTGATAAAACAGATCTAATTGTACAGAGTCTGTCTTTGATAGATAAACCATCTTGTGATAAAATACGGGATTTTAATATTGGCTAAAAATTGACCAGAAACTACCAGAAAAAGGGTTGTATTCATTCAATCACACTGAGGTCTACAAATATTACTTCTCGCGGCTCGTTAAGTTAGAACTAAGTAAACTATCGGAACAGGTCCCTAACATTAAACTAAGACTTGTCATGGACAATGCCAACGCGTCTGACTTGGACAACTCTCTGATTCCGGTCTACTCTGGGAATTCCATCGAGCACACACTTTAGCAGTCAGTCCACATTTATTGTTCAAGGGTGGGTGAAAAATAGCACGAAATGTCTATATGTTTGCCTAACTTCGATACCCTGGATGAAATTATCCCACAGCTACAAAATCTTCTTTCTTCTGCCGATAATATTCTCTGTTGTCTGCACTCTTGATCTTGAGAGAGGTTACGCTATATCCTGGCCACCCGAGAAACCCGGAGTAGAACCTCCGCCTTTGACTAGAATCTTCAAGGATATTCAAGACTCGGTGGTTCAAATAACAAGACCGTCTCCAATTCCTCCTGCAATTCCTAATAATACAAACCAGAATACTACCGCGTTAGGGTCGGGATTCATTTATGATAGAGAAGGTAGAATAATTACCAACAATCATGTCGTTGAAGATTCTAAATCTGTAGATGTAATGTTCATAAATGGAGGTAGGTATGCTGCGAAGGTAATTGGCAAAGATGTATTCAGTGACATTGCTGTTTTACAACTTGTAAATTTTAGTGGACCATTGCAACCACTAGGGATGGGAAATTCTTCGAAACTGGAAGTAGGTGATCAGGTGATTGCCATTGGAAATCCATACGGATTGGCAGGCTCCATGACGTCTGGAATAGTTAGTCAGCTAGGGAGACTTATCTCCGCTCAGGGTACTTCTTATGCAATCCCGGACATGATACAGATTGACGCTCTCATTAACCCTGGAAACTCTGGAGGACCATTAATAGATCTAGATTCCAAAGTAGTTGGTATGAATACCGTAGGGATATTATCTGAAAATGGGGGCTTTTCGGGTATTGGTCTCGCTATTCCTTCGAATGCAATTGCTAGGATTGTTCCATCAATAATTGAAAAAGGAATTTTTAGTCATCCGTGGATGGGAATAGCCGGAGAGACATTAACATCAGATCTGACTAATCTTTTTCAAAATCTCAGTAGGAATTTCCAAGGTGTATTTATAGAATCGCTTGTAATAGATAGTCCTGCGGATCGTGCTGGAATGAAAGGAACAGTAACGGATCAATATGGTCAGAAACATGGAGGCGATATAATTACTGGTGCAGATGGGAAGAAGATAATCTTCCTTGATGATTTAGTTTCCTATATTGAAGATAACAAGAATCCTGGTGATCCCATAACTATAACTGTCCATCGTGATAGTTCCGATCTTGATCTTAAGGTGACGCTCGGTGAAAAACCATTACCCAGTGTAGGAAATAGCACTGCTGCACCAGAATACCCATAATTGAGTAATATCTATTGAAAAACGTCAAGATGCCGATACAATCGATAGAGTTAGGATCCAAACTAAAATCCCCGTTGATATGTGGTGGGTGAATATAGATAATCTGATATCTCATAGACTAGGGTTTCAATTTTTTGTATATTGGACATCGCATTACAATTCGGATAAGTCTATTACGAGGAAGGTCCAGCTCGGGCATGTTAAGCTGATTTTCAATACTGACTAACTAATGTACAAATACAAACTGAATTCCAATACTTACTGCATACATCGAGGCTAAAATTATGCCAGTCCCTAAACCTATAGTCCTTCTTGACATTAGACCTATAGCAATCAATGTTACAATGGTAACGAGTGACATTTGAAAAAGCAATAATGGTGTTAGATCAATTGAAGAATAAAAACCTGCATGAAGCATTGCTCCGTATACGGCCACTGCCAACAACAAGGTATTATTCAATATCTTGGAACCCAATACATTCGCAATGGCGATAGATGCGCCGTGGCCGCCTTTTCTTGCCAAAAGCATTAAGGAAATCTTTTCAGGCATTTCTCCGGCTATTGGACTTATTATTATGGCTAATATCACTGCCGATACGCCTACGTCTGCTGAAAATCCTTCAAGCGAATGGATGAAAGGTTCGGCTCCAAGAGCAATTCCAATGGTGCCAGCTAGAAATGTAATAATTGCTATGGCCATTTGCTTATGGATCTTTACAGGTCTCCTCAAAAGGGGGTTCACTTGGGATTCTTCCGCTCTTCCTACTGTTTTTTCTGATTTGGTGAAATTAACCTTCTCCAGTGATCTCTGAGATTTCTCCTTTACCATTTCTACGAATGCCATAACAACATATGCAATAAACATACCAAGAAATATTACGCCATCAATGTAGTTGTATCCATCGAGAAAAATAACTGCACTAACTACTGCGGTTATTAAGAGGAATATTTTGTCTAACTTGAAAGCAGTTACATCAATAGATTTCAGCGGTATTTTTGAAAGTTTTGTGGTGGCGATTAGTAACATTAGTGCAAGACCCAGAGTCATCATTAATAGATTACTTCCTAATCCAGAGGCTATTGCCACGCCGTATGAGCCTCTTGCGGCAGCGTATAACACAATAACAATCTCCGGAAGCGTCGTGGCAACACTCAGAAGGGTTCTTCCAACGAACTTTGCTCCGTACCTGAATGAAAGGTGTTCCGCTCCATATGATAGTAGCCAGCTTGAGAAGGTCAGCTCTGCAAGCCAAAGCAACATCATAAGTAAATTATTATTGCCCTCCACCAAGCACTAAACAAGAAAGAGAACAATATAGGGAATATAAATTAAGACATTCTCTCCGAATCAGTGTTCTTTCTTCTTATCTTTCACGTACTTCTTAACTCGGATTTGAGGGAATAAAAAAAAATGCCGTGTGGTCAGAGTCGCTACAACGGATTTCTCTTCAAACTATGGTCACCTAAATGTTGGCTGAAAGCAAAAATTGGTTCTCAAGATCTCATATTTATATTTCCGTCGAGTATTGATCTTAGGAGATCAATTTCTTTGGCTCACTTTTCGTGTCGGGCGTCATCTTAGCTAATAGATATATTCCTAGTATGTGGTAGCGGTATTTTTAAGGTTACTACGCCATTAACATAGGTAGCTTTACTGTTGATATTCTCATCATCTGTGATTGAAATTGGCAAGGGTATTCTTTTTTCCACATGCATCGGCCTTTGTCTATAGTGAATTGTCGTAAAATCTAGTTCTTCTACAGTCCTCTTTGCCTTAATAAATAATACGTCCTTGTATATGCTGAGATGTATATCTTTTTTCTGAAAGCCTGGTAAGTCAATAACTATTATGAGTTCTGAGCCTTCTTCGTAAACATCTACAGGCGGCATTACAAATTCATAGAATTCTCTGGAACGGTTCCCGATCTCTTTAATAAACTCCTTCGCCATGAATTGACCTACACCCATGATATAGTATGCCATCGATCCTATAAATTCTTTATTTATTTTTGGATTTGGGTGTCTAACTGAGGTGAATATTTGTGAACGGGCTTGGAGGCAGAATAATCTTGGTGTTAGGCCTTGCAGCACATATAGAATATTCTAAACAAATAATCTCTCACGGAATCAAATAAGGTACTAAGATTGGAGGGAATAGGGGAAAACGAAAGGACATGCAAATTATCAGATCAATAGTGATAATGCATCCGTAATATGAATATTTTACGCTTAGCTTAATTTTAATCCGATATGGTCACTGCATGATAACCCGTCTTACATATGGGGCATGACGCATGATCACATACACATTCAATGCAGAACTTGTGTGCATCATAGAACGCACAGATACTATCGTAGTGAAGACAATTTTCGCAGACAACATGCTTGAGACAAGGATCCCTCAGGGTAGTCCCAATAGTCAATAAATGTGGTTTAGAAATGCCCTATATATGATTAATGTTTTTTTCTATGATTCTATGTCAGGTCTATCCATTGGTTAGACTACATCCCACTGCCTCTTAAATATAGGATATCTTATACCTTTCACCGATAGCATTTTTTAAGAGAATTGGAATTGAGCTTCTTGTATACTTGCTCCAAGTTCCAAGGATTGATATGCTTGCAGGAATTGAACTTTATTCAACAAATTTTGAAGGAATCGGAGGTCATATTAAGGATAAGAATGAAGATTTCGAAGTTACGGAGATCTTACACAATTCAATATTCGACAACTTTTCCAAATTCAAAACTGAAAAGAATAGATTTCCGCTCTATGCCTTGGAGAAAACTGGATTGGATTCTAATCATGCCCTAATTGAGATCCGAAAGGAGCTAGGCATACGTCTGCGATTACTCGGCATTAAAGATTCTAAAGCAGTCTCGTTACAGTATTGTACCAGTGAGCAAGAGGTTATACGAGATGTTAGCACCAGGCACACGAAGCTAAAATTGCTTGGATACACAGAAGAATCTCTCAGAAAATCCCACATGGTTGGTAATATATTCGATATAAGAATACGTGGAGCCAACAATAAGAACATTTCAGATTTTGCTGAAGAATCTCATCTTATTCCAAACTTCTATGGCTTACAGCGTTTTGGAAGTGCGCGATTAGTAACACACTTGGTAGGCAGACAAATCCTTAAGCGAGATTTTCAAGGTGCAGTAGATTTGCTGCTATGTTATACAACCGAGTATGATACCAAATTCAGCAGGGAAATACGGGAGAGGTGTCAGGATCCAAGAAATTATCGATCCTTATTGGAAAATATTCCCCGTGGAATGGATATAGAGCGGCAGATTTTGGCCGCGCTAGTGAATGGAAAAAAGCATATTTCAGCCTTGCGGGAGATACCCATCAACATTAGACGACTATTTGTTCATGCTTACCAGGCATATCTTTTCAATAAGTGCGTGAGCGCGGGTATAAGTGAAGGAGAAGATGTTACCAAATGTAAGGGCGGAAATTTATGTTTTGAGCTTGAGGACCAATATAATTTAGGAAAGTTAACAAAATTTGTTGATAGCATGAATCCTGACAAGGTGGTTCCAGCCACACAACTTGCCGGATACTCGTTGCGAAATTTCAAGGATAGATTCGAAGAAATAATGTTTGGAATGCTATCGGAGGAAGGCTTGACGCCCCGGGATTTCTTCTTAAGAGAGATGCAAGAATTGAGCGTTGAAGGAGGTTTTAGACAGTTACCCCTTATGGTAAAATGTATTGAATTCGAGAATACTGGAGGCATCAAGTTTAGGTTGCCAGTAGGCGCGTATGCGACGACGTTATTGAGAGAATTAATGAAACCATCAGATCCGATTAAGGCTGGCTTTTAGGATAGAAAGACGAAGATTGCTTCCAGATCTAAAATTAGATAATTGACTTTAGAATTTAAATGATCGAAAGTAAGGAAATACGTAGTATGCTCGAAGAATAACTAAGTTTGGTTGAATATTTGCTTAAGGACGGTTACCCAGCTTTGAAGGATTAAAAACCCTACGACTACGTACTCTTATAACTTGCTATTATTGGACCATACATAAATATCACTTGATGCAACTTTATTTCATTTATGCTGGGCAGTAGAGACTATCCAAAGCTAATTCAAGATAAATTAATGCAAATTTACGGTGCTAGACTTAAGCATAAACAATTGGACTCGGACACTATTGATGTGGCAGAAGCAATCCAATGCAACAGATTATCTTATTACGAGAGGACTGAGCCTGAGAATGGTGCCCTCCCGCAGATTATTCAGAATATTTTAAGACAAGGCTTTCTAAGTGCCATGGGAAGTCCTTCTGCGGAATACAAGGTAGAAAATCTAACTTTATTGGTGACTTGTGACTTAGTTGTTGAAAAAGATTTCATCGTCAATTTCTATCTCGTTTCGACTCTTCCAGATTCACTCCTTCCCAAGGATATGCTCTATACAAACGCATGTCTGTTTGCTCTTGAACGGGAGTTGGGCGTAGTTGTTTATGTCACTCCAGATGGACAACAGATGCAATTTTTTGTAGGAAAGAGCAACCGAATGTTTGAGCAGGTCGTAAGAAGGGCAAGAATTCTTAGTATGTTGCTTGACGAACGAAAGACGCCAGTCATAGAGCCAAGCCAATTTTGTCTTACTTGCAAATACAATGATAGGTGTTTCCCGCAACAAAAGGACAACAGCCCCCAACTACTGGAGGGCCTCTTTGGGGCGGGCAAGAAATAGCAGCAGAACTAATACTGGTATCAGAAGTGGAGGCAGTAGGATTACTCGAAATAGTAAGAGAATGAATAGAGTGCTTATCTGTTGTTCTGACTTAAACTACTTTGATTAGCTCTGGTTCCTCTATAATTCAGGAATTGGGCGCTGGCCCTGAATTTTTCAGTTGATTATATCTTCTACTTCTTGCACCAAAGACTACCCCTCCTAAGATAACAAACATTAGTGCTGTTATTGCATAAGTTATTAACAGATCGGCCATGCATAACCTTTGCTGGACTCGAATATTTTTGTTTCTCTCCTTTGAGAATTCTTTCTTAGAGCAGAAAAAAAGATAGGTGGAGCGATACATAAATGGATGGAAGGACTGGATGGTTTGATCGACAGAATGTCAAGGGAAGGTAAGCGTATAGTTATTCTCTCCCCCTGACGACTGAAAACTTGAAGTTTGCTTGTAAGAAAATGTCCCGTTTATTATGTAATGTTGGGAATTACCAACAATACTATCCCAGCTAGTTTCTCTTGGACCATCTCTTTCTATTACTTTGCTATCCTTAACTGTTATGCTTCCATTCCCTACAATGGGGAAAATGTTGGCCTGGGAACCCACAAATCCTGCAGGTCTTTCGCCAATGTCTCCGGAGACTATTCTTCCATGATTGGTATATAAATTGTAAGAAATAACTTCTAACATCACTGTAGCTTTGTTTGGATTAAAAATGTCAAAGATGACTTGTATTTTTGTTCTGTTCTTATCAGGTTCTACATGAACATCTTTAATTGAAACAACTAAGGATCGTGCATCTCTCAACGCCTCTTCATTAAAAATCTGTCCACCCATGTTGACTGATGGCAATTTTAAATCCGGCAACTTTAGACTCGAGAAATTTCCAACATTAAGTCCAAGGTTATTGATAACAAAGACCAATCCCAAGATCGTTATTATCGTAACCCCCGAGGCAATGTACACGACCCTTCTATTCAATTACTTAACAAAGAGTTACTGTGAAGGTATAATAGTTTATGTATAGCAAAGAGAAATTGAAACAACCACCAGATAAAGTGAGTTAGAAGATTTTCACAATTTTTGATAGATCAATAGAGAGAAGGACGCTAATAGATGAACGAATGATATTTCTATAACTTGTTTATCTTAGGGAAGCACGTTATTGTTATTATCATAGTGACAGACTCGAGTTCAGAGTTCTACAAAATTATTTAAAGAATTATTGAGTAGGAATTAGTGAATGACGTCCGAGCAGATTTCTTACGACTTCGGTGAACATCCCCAATACATGGATGATTTCATCAGAGGATTACTAAAGCTAATGATCATCTCCAAGATTAATTCACCTACAGACACTGATAGAACCAAGGAATACTTTAAGACCTTCGTCAAACAAATAGATGAATGCGAACCATATGTAGTTAATTACAGCCGACAGACCTTGTACGCCAGATTTAAGACAATGGAGTTTACTGAGCAGAAAGTATCATCCTCATTTGTTCGTAGGAATGACGTTATGATCGATGTTACAATAGAATCAGTTTCGGAAGAATCTGTCAAAATGTTCGATAAGCTGGCAATAAACCCAGAAAAAATTCTGTGGGGTGCAACTGGCGACCAAAAAGTTCTTCCCCATCCTCTCTTTTCTTTATTTAATATATTCATCGAGTCGATCATAAAACTCTCTCGTCTCGAGCCATCAAGAGATGACAGCTTGTGTCAAAAGAGAATTAGTATTAGAAACGTTACTATAACAAGTCGCTTTACTACTTTTGAATTAATAGTATGTAATAAACTGATCATGATAAGAGTAATCCCTTCAAGGAAAAAAAAATCCTCTGTGGATATTCTTTTCAGCGAGTCAAAAATTTCAGATAGCATGCTAGCACTAATGTCGCAAACATTGAGTTAAGGTAAATGAATTGAACTGATCTGAGATTTGATAAGTTTAAACTCTAGGACCTAACTAGCTGGCTTTCACAAGTCTAACAATAGTAAAAAGGTTCAGAAAAACCTATGGACTAAGAAAAATGCTCCTTTGCTAATAACCTCCAGAATCTAGAAGCGAGGCCAAGAAGAGAACAGATACAGAAAGTATGACAGTTATTCGACCCAGAATCATAATTCTTGATCTTGCTGTACTTATTTGTCTTTCATCCATTTGCCGCATGCTTAATTTTCGTTCCGTATCCTTGTTGATTGTCTTGACATGAAATATATACGCGATTATTATGGCAACTACTAGTATTATTTTGATAAGGAGGATCATTCCATATTGGGTTTGCCATAAACTTTCTGGATTTCCCAAGAATGATCTTGCATTGTAAATTCCGGTCCCAACTAGGATCATGAAAGAAGGAATTGCTAAATTATTGAACCTTCTGCCAAACTTGATCATCAAAAGCAATCGTTCTTCCGTATTAGACGTTATACTCTTAAGCGCGGGAGCTAGGACAATGCCAATAAAAATAGAACCTCCTACCCATATTGAAGAACAAATAATGTGGATCCAAGTCGCTAAAGCCCCTTCAAAAGACATAGTCATTCAACCAGTAAATTGTTGCCATATTATATGTTCCAATATTTACTGTCTCACTCGCTTTCTCAATTAACAACAAAGGTTAGCTATTTTTTTGGGTGGATCTAAATAAAGCGATTGGCATCCGTAGACTAGGAATATATTTGAGACATTCCATGTCAGGTACATGTTTTTGAGCGCAAGACGAGTTGTCTTGTTCGGCGTAATTGCAGTAATAGTGGCAGTTATTGTCTTTCTTCCAGCGATCCTTGTTACTCTGTCTGGACAAGGCATAACAGACGTTAAAATAGCACTATACAGAGTCGAAGAGATGAGCCTAGATCATGCAAACAAATCGATTTCATTGAAAGTAGTCTTCGCATTCTTTAATCCTACTGACAGAGCACTGACTACCTCTAGGATTGATTACAATTTGACTGGAAATGATATTTTATTGGGTAAAAGCACCCTGTCATATGAGGATGTCCCACTTAATGGACGTCCACAACTATACCCTGGAAAGACCATATTGCTGCCATCAACTTTTGTATTTGTGCCTTCTGCAACAACTTCATTTCTATATGAAAAATTAGGCAAGGATCCAGCTGTAGCACGTTCCACGACTTGGTTCGTGAAAGGGGAAGCACAAATCGATTCGGCCTTTACAACTTTGCCTAAAGCATTCGAAAGCAGTTTACCCTGATTGGGATATTTCTAGATCTCTATTAAGGCTCTTGCCGCCTTCGTTTACCACAGTTTTGTCAAAGCTAGCAATTACCCATTCTTCGATCCAGCTGCACCTAGCCGGACTGTATTGTGTCATTTCGTCTTCAGCAGAGCAAGAGTGCTCATAAGAACAACTGAAGCACGGTGCACCCTCTACAGAAGTGATCTGAACGACCCTTTTTTTATGACCGTCAACCATAGGAGATTTCTTTACAATAAGTTTGTAGGTCCATCTTCCTTTGTGAAGTACTTTCTCCCTGGATATTAGTGACTGTTTTTCCAGGTTGCCCGCCAGCCTAGAACCGTCCCTGCTATCTAATGAAAATTCTCTGCAGATTTCAGTTTGAAAAACACCTTCATCTCCACTCTTCAGAATAGCTGCAAGCACTTGATCAAACAGCTCATGTTTATTTCGTGTTAAGGATCTTGAATTAGCTACATCAGACATAAAAGATAATGACATTAACCAAACCATGATATAAAAATCTTGATATTTTTTTGACTTGTCAAATATAAATATTAATACAAAAAGCATGCGGTCACCGGGATTTGAATTCCCGCCCCACCTTCAG
>JALZOS010000269.1 GCA_030913755.1 Thermoproteota archaeon
AAAAACAACATACGCTGCTGTGCAATCTGTTTCTTGGTTGCATCTGTTATCGGCATATGTTATTTGTGCAAGAGTGGCAAATTTTTACCTTTCTATAACTAGTAGACAGAACGGGAAAATCTACCAAGTGGTGCTTACAAGTAAACAAATACTATTACTTCTGCCGCGTAATTGCTTTATCACTAATTCAAACATTCTTAGCAACGTTAATTATATGTCAGCTTGGGAGTATGCAAACATTATGCAAGATAATGTATTCAGAAGTTTGATAGGGATATGGCCAAATTTCCCCAGGGATGGTGTTTTATTCAAGGATATTAATCCGGTGCTAAGAAACAATGAGGCACTAAGCTATATTACTGAAAAGCTCAGTGAGCAATTGGTTTCGAATCAGATCGATATGATTGCTGCAATCGAATCTCGTGGATTCATAATTGGATCTCTGCTGGCCATGAAACTGAATAAGGGCCTGATTCTTATGAGAAAGGCAGGAAAACTTCCTGGTCCTACAGTCTCAGAACCGTACAATATTGAATACGGTTCAGCTGTCATGGAAGTCCAGAGAGATGCAATTAAGGTTGGGCAGAAAATACTCTTAGCCGATGACCTCATTGCTACGGGAGGTACGGCAGTTGCAGCAGCAAATATTGTTCAGCGTCTAGGTGGTACTATTGTCGGGTTTGTCTTTGTAATTGATATCAAGAATTTAGGAGGAACAGCTGAATTAGCTAAAAGGGGTTTCAAGGTAAATTCTTTGTTGGAGTATGATTGAACTTGAGAAAATGTTCTGCAGAAATAGGTATCATTGGCGGCACAGGTATGTATGATAGCGGACTTATTTGTAATCAAGAGAAAACAAAGATTCATACTCCTTTTGGAAGTACTTCAGATGAAATTACTATTGGGCGATGCAAGGGTATATCCGTTGCATTCGTACCAAGACATGGCCGATCCCACACAATCCCGCCACATTTAGTTAACAGTCGGGCCAATATTTGGGCCTTTAAATCTCTTGGAGTTTCTAGGATTATTGCACCCTCAGCAGTGGGGAGCTTGCAACAGACTTTAAAACCTGGCAACATCGTAATTCCAAATCAATTTGTTGATTTCACAAAAAATAGGGAATATACATTTTACAATGGAGGACAGGTATGCCATATTTCTGTTGCGGATCCTTTCTGTGAGGAACTGAGTCAGGTTGCTTATAATTCAGCAAAAAAGCTAGGATATGACGTCCATAAAAATAAAACATATGTATGCATCGAAGGTCCTCGTTTTTCTACAAAGGCCGAGTCATTATATTTTAGAGAAGTTCTGCATGCGGACGTAATCGGTATGACAGTTATCCCCGAGTGCGTTCTTGCGAGGGAAGCTGAAATATGCTATGTTTCAGTTTCGACCGTGACAGACTATGATGTCTGGTCAGAGATACCTGTAAGTTCTAAAGAGATCATAGAGGTACTGAAAAAAAACGTAGAAAGGACTACTAATTTAATATTAGAAATGATCCCTGAGATTCCTAATTTGAGAAACAATTGTGGATGTGAGAATGCACTTGAGGGGGCAATCGTGTAGCATTAAGCTATGCTAGATTGACTCGTCGTAATTTCAGTTGAAATTACGATGTATCAGGCTGGGGGCGGCGACAGTGATCCGCTTAAGATGATGATGTCTCCTTCGAGGAGCTTCTGCTGTATTTCCAATTGAACCAACTCTGGATCGTAACCAATTTTCTTGAGAATATTGACAGAAGTTTTGGATAGTTGAAGGTTAATATTGTGCCCACCTATCCTACCAAACGCTAGGGCGATGAACCGAAATTTCTTATCATCAATCACAAAATGCCCAACTATCTTGCTGGCAAATTGTCCGCCCTTGGAATTACTAACGTATACTACAATCTTTTTTGACAGATTTCTATCTTCAAATTCCATATTCATCTATTTCTTGCCTCTGACATAACGTCGACTGTCCTATTAACCTTGTCAGAAACCAAAAAACTCCACCATTCTTCATCCATTACTTGGTAATTCATAACTTTGACATGTACCTTAGTTTCATCATCGTTATCAATGAAGGTAAAATCTCCTTGTCTGACAATCTTGATCAATTTCCACCGGTCTTTTCCACTTCTCCTTTTGTTAATTACAACTGCCCATTGTTGATCAGGTTCAAGCCGAGGCATACCAATGTATTCGGATATTTCGAGAACACCCAGCCTTTTCTCTTCGCAAAATACTTCCTTTGTTAATACACTTCTCCAGATATCTACCGCCCCTATTGTTTTACCATTCTCATTAATATTAATGACTCCTAGGTAAACGATTTTATCATCAATCTGGTTTATCAATATTGGCTATATGTTTCAAGAACCATATTTAGTCCTTGCATCTTCATACCGTGCTTCAAGCATAGCACCCAGCACATCAATCTTGATATTTTTCTTGAATGGCACACCTAATTTGTCACATTTCAATCGGTGTCCGTTAACGACCGAGAAACGAGGATGAAAAGTTTCATATTCAGAGCTGGTTATGTTGAATAACATGCCATGATCTACCAATGTACGAATTGATGAAACTACACACTCGTCGTCCATGTGAAGATCAGTAGAAATTCTTCGAATAGTTGATTTCCCTCTCTCTGTTATGTATAAGAAAACCAATGCTTCGTTTTCTGATAGATCAAGTTCCAAAGTGAGGGATTTAATGATCTTTTCAGTGTTCTCCTTCATGATATTCACAATATTATGGTGCTATACTGTAGACTTTCAACATTATGCTCCGTATTTTTGTATTTATTCCCAGTATTTGCTTGCCAACATTTCGAAATCATAAGTGTATTTTATCACTCTGGTAACTATAACCTCAATAATCGAGCATAACTTGAATATCTGCCAAGTATCTCCTTCTTTTTTATATTTACAAGTCGGGTGACTCCAAAATCTTCAATAGCAAAAGATCCCATCACATTCCCGTGGGCTACAGCTTTTTTCAAAGACCTTATGCCTATTTTTTTATTCTTAGCAAGGTATCCCACAAATGCACCAGCAAAAGAATCGCCCGCACCAGTGGGGTCCATTATCAATTCAGTTGGAAAAGCTGGGAAAGGATATATCTCTTTTTCATGAAATAGGATAGCTCCGTTTTCACCCTTCTTAATCACTGCAAAAACGGGACCCATCGAAAGTAAATTTCTTCCGCATTTTAAAAGATTATTTTCATTATAGAGCAATTTTGCCTCTTGTTCATTTATTATGACTCCATTTGCCCTGCTTATCATCTCTAAAACACTATTCTTCTTACTCAGTATCCAAAAATCAATTGTGTCGCAGACAATTAATTTTGGGCCAGAAAACAAATCCATCATTTTTATATTTTGGGCAGGATCATTATTTGCAAGATAGACATAATCTGAATCAACGTATTTCTCAGGTATTTGTGGCTCGTATCCTGATATCACATTGAGCTCGGTTTTGTTAGTGGTTCTATGCGAGAGATCATAATCGAATGAAGAGTCGTAATGAAAAGACTTCGAGTCTAATTTGCGTGTAATTCCAAGAGTGTTCAATCTCTCGTCAAGCAGTTCCCTATAATCAGGAGGAAAATCATTCCCTACAATTCCTACTATTGAAGTGGAAATGTAATAGCGTGCTGATAACGCCGCAAAGGTTGCCGCACCTCCAAGGATTCTTTCTATGGTAGTATGTGGAGTCCTAGTTGTGTCAAGTGCTATAGTACCAAATACTGTTAACATCAGCTAGATCTTCATGTTATTGATTGATTATAAATATTAATAATCATTCAGTCTACCTTAGAAGATATTGTCGATAGATCATAGTATTTGATCTCTGGAAGTTATTTTACCTTTTAGTGGCTTCCATAAGA
>JALZOS010000270.1 GCA_030913755.1 Thermoproteota archaeon
CAAGTATAGTCGGTATAATCATAAATGGTATCATAATCTACTACTTGTATCGTCCTAACGTCAAATCATATTTTGGTAGATCGCGAACACCTTTAGTATGAGAACTCATTGCATTCTTATTCCTACTAGAGTGAATGTTTCTCTATCTGTATTCATTTCACTTGGACTACGATATGTGGGAGTCGGTCAGGGGAAATAGTACCTAACAATTAGGACAAACAGCTTCCTTAGTTCCGACATTTACCATTGTTGTGGAGATTGGTAAATAATTGCTATTTACTCACACTATGCAATTTTCTTATCTGATTTGACAGTTTTAGATTTGCTGGGAGTTGTCACCATTAATGCCACACCTAATAGAATTACAACCATCGCAATTATGGTAATCATCGTTATAGACTCCTTAAGGATTGCCCATCCCAAGATGACTGCAATTACGGGGCTTACATACGCAAAAGTATTGGCTAGAGAAGGTGTTGTAATTCTTAGGAGCCAGTAGAAGTCTGTAAATCCAACCACTGTAATGATTATTATCAAATAAGTTAGTGCAGCCAGGGATGGACCAGAAATCTGGGATAGCTCTAGACCCTGATATTCTCCTAGCAGAAAGCTGACTGTAGTAAGCATTAAGCCACCAGTGATCATTAACATGCCTGAAGATGCAAGAATGCTTATCGGGAGCTTCGCTTTGGATGAGTAAAGCGAACCAATAGCCCACGATATAGAGCTAACTATTAGAGCTGATATTCCTATGGGACTAAGCGTACCACTTCCAATAGAAGGAGCAACTAGCAGCATTAAACCGCCAAACCCAGCTGCTAATCCCATTACAATTAATTTGGTCATATGTTTTCTAAATATCAAGAATGCAATTATTGCTACCCAAAGTGGAATTGTAGAGTTGAGCAGCCCCGTGATACCCGAAGAAAGATATTGTGCACCCCAAGTTAGTAGTCCTTGACCGCCTAGAAACAACGTGAATGCAAGTATTGCAGCATCCTTCCATTGCTGTTTACCTATGTGTTCATGTTTATGCTCATATTTTTGAAGAAAAAAGTACGCCGCAAAGAGAATTGAACCTGCAATAAAGAATCTAATCCCAGCGCTCAGTAACGGAGGGATAGTGTCAATGGAAATTTTGATAGCAAGAAAACTTGAACCATTTATCATCCAAAGGGCTACAAGGGTTATCCATACTTTAGATTGCTGTTTCAAATGAGATTGGTATTTAGAATATGTAGATTAAAATTGTTTGTAAACCTAATCGAGAGGTAGTAAAGGAAAAGACGCTAATAGTATTTCTTAGTTTCTCGATTACTGTTACTAAGGCGCAATTGCGCCATGTTCAAAATCTAGCAATAGGGTTAAAAAGAATGCGATTGATCGATACATGTGGTGATTACAATTGATATGTCGAGACTATCCAGCGATTTAAGATCCATGGTTCTAAAAGAAGTCGAAGTAAGCAAAGATTTGACAGAGACTGAACATATGGAAAATTTCACAGCCGATAGAAACACCGAACCACATGTTAAGAATGACTTGAATGTTATTACTTTGACGAATGAAAACAATATCAATATGATTAAGCAAAGGTTGAAGGACACTCTTATTAAAAATAAAATCAGAGACTATGTTGTTATGATCGATCTGGAGGACCAAAACAGGATTATAATTCTAAAAAAAGAACATGCCAAAACCTTAGGCGTACATCATTGTCTTCATTGTGGAATGGAATTTGAGAACGAGATTCAACTGAGTGTTCATCAAAGAATACATTACTTAGTATGAGAACGGAGTACACCGTACTTACTATAGGGGTACATTAATTACCATATCGGATTCCATTCAATCAAATTATGTATTGTATCCTCGATCGTACTCTAAAGTTTTATTAATGATACTGTAAACGGCAAGTAGTCAAATGGACACCAGACCACTCAGGACACGAATAGAATTTGGGAAAGTACTGAGTCGTTTGCCTCACGAAAGAACCCAAAAAGGTGTTGTAATGCAGAAAATGTAAAGAAGAATAAGATCTAAATCTGGACCTATCTTAATACTTGTAAGTCTGATAAGCGCTTGATAATGATTCAGGTTTGCCAAAATACCCTTCTATCTCATCTAATCTTTCCATAGCGCCTTCACCACTCCTGATGTCAGAGTATGAGGAGTCGATTCTTATTGCTTGTAGAAACAAACAAACTTCTTTATTCGTGACGCCATGTTTTATATCATATTCAATCCTACGGCATACTCTCCCTATTCTACCGTATTTCTTGTCCACTCTTTTTTCCCATCGTGTTGCATTTTCAGACAGACCTGTCACGAATTTAACAAGTGTTTTTTCCATGTGTTTAACATGCCAATCTCTCATAGGAAAACTATTCTGTATCAAGAAAAACAGGATCTAATGCGGTTAGGCCATATATAAGCTGATGTGCCTGATTACACTTTTCTATCCACAAGCAATTTTCATAGTAGACGAATATAAGCTGAGCTGAGTTGTCTGAAGAATGAATTCTATTCATCATGTGGTATCACGATCGAGGCTTATGAGTAATTCAGAGACCATTTCCTGGGTATAATCTGGTCTAACTGGTAACTAAAGTAGAATCTCGTTTCCTCACATGATAACCATATGAATCAAAAATAACCATAGTTGTATTTCTTATTGAAATGACAAGTACTAAACTCCAGATCCAAACATAAAAAAATTTTTGTAGTCGATAAGCCGATTTTCATTTCCTGAGCCCTGACCGTTTCTCTGAGCGAGACGGTTTGTTCCAAATTATTCCAAAAAATGAACAGATTATTCACCTTGCAGGCTATATTCAGTCACATTTCATGACCATATGTTGTACTAATCCTCAATCCCTGCTATGAGGTCCCGTCGCGAATTTATCCAGATTTTTCACTACGAACTTAACATATCGACTAATGGAGACATCTTGGAGAGCGATCTAATTGATTACCTATATTAGTAAGGACATGCCTAGATATACTGCATATGGCTTCAATAGATGAACACATTATTCGATGCAGTGAATGTGGAAGGAATTTGATTGTTAAGGATACAGTCAACAACGGAGTAGCATTTTTGAGCCATCTACAAATAGACCATGGAATCACATACTATGCTCAACGTATGACAGAGACGAAGGCTCTCAAAAGGAATTCATCTAACAAGCAGGTCACGCAGGATTTAGTCCCTCGATAGATAAGAATCTGCGGTGAGGAAAAAGTAACCTGATTCACCCGATCTTCTCATTTTCATTCTCGTCATCATCAGTTGGGGCCTCATTTTTAACTAATGTGTGGCTTAACATGATCTTTCCTTTCCCCCAGCACGTTTATCATCTTCTTTAATGATTCGTGACGAAAACCAGCATCCTTGAATGCAGAAACATCAATCTTGAACTTTCTCAATTCATCATAGATCTCTGTTTCTTCCACAATATCAATCAAGACTTGATTTGATAGGGGCTTTTGCAATATCTCTACAGGCATATTCAGCTCATTTATAGAACGAGATAGTGTATCCTTGACATAACCGGAAACAAATATTATTCTCTGGTGGGAGTTTATTGCAAGTATCTCCTTCGCTACTTCCAATCCATTTCTGTCTGGAAGATTGTAATCAAGTATGACCGCATCGAAAGGTTGTATATGCGAATTAGCAAAGGTGTTACTTTGTATACCATATAACCTCTCACTATAAATTTCGAGACATTTTTCACTTGTCTGCGCCAAATTCACCACATGTCCCCTGTCAGTCAACACCTTTCTGTACAACGAGGCGGTTTCTGCATTGTCTTCTGCAATTAGTATCTTCAATATGGATTTAGGTTTAAGCATGTGGCCCATTATTTACTAGTTTCGGTTAAATATCGCTAGTTTAGAAATGTACCTAAAATAATATTCGAAAATAATGACAGGAAAATGTTACTTGATTATCTCAGTATGCTTATATCCGGTACATTTGGCCTGGTCTTCGACAGCTGTCTCTCTTTTAACATACAAAAAAAAGATGATGCGTTACTATTCAGAGCACCTAGTCACCCATCACTGTTGTTCCTTTAGTGAAGAGTGATGACAAGAGGCGTATGCTCTACGAAAGCCCGATCTGCTTTCACCCTGCTGATGGGATATTTACTATGCCTGTTGATGCAAGTTCAGATCCTACACCATAACCGACCAACGCCACACCGGTACCAAGTCCAGCCATTTCTATTCCTCCCTTGATCCAGTTTTTCTTGGCCAGCTTAGCCTTTAATGAACCAACCACAAAAGAGGACACGATACTCATAACAATAGCGACTACAATAGCAATGACGGAAGAGATAAGACCTGCTTTGACAACAAAATAAGGGAGGATTGGAAGAATTCCGCCTAATAGGAAAGCTCCGAACATGACTAACGCTCCTTTTAACGGACTTCCAAGAATATCCAAATTAAGTCCTAGTTCTTCAGTCAACATCGTCTTAAGCCAAACATCCTTGTTCGATGTTATCTTGTCGACAACCATTTCAAGCTCCTTACCGTCAAATCCTTTGGCACGGTATACTTGTTCGATCTCTTGTCTTTCCCGTTCGGGCATATTTTCTATCTCAAACTCTTCACGCTTTATTTCTGATTCCAAAATCTCCCTCTGTGACTTTACAGCTAGATAGTTTTGAACAGCCATCGCTTTTGCCCCCGTAAACATTCCAATCAACGCGGCAAGAATAACTACGTCAGCTGCGATTACGGCTCCGCCTACTCCTGCTACAATCCCTAAAGACGTGTTAATTCCATCCCCAAATCCGAAAACAAGATCCCGTATGTATGCACTTTCAGTTATGTGAGGTTCAACATGTGTAATTCGTCCGACCAATGGCTTTATAATAGTCATCTGACATATTAATGATATCTTGTGATCTCTTATTGGAATCTTATCTAGGCTTAAATGATGATATAGCAGTAGTATTGATGGGATGATATTTAGAATCAAATAGATATAATATGAAGTTCCTACAATAAGTAACGCATTGTCTGCTTGAATATACGTTACCACATTTTCGTTTCCCTTACAATAAGTTAGCAAAATTAGTCTATCTCATGCTCTTGAGGGATCCGCTTTTAAAAGTTCATTTTAACCAATTTAAATAGTTGGTTAATCACGATTTTTTCGCCTGGTCTTTAATAAGTTTGGATTAAAAGTTATACAAATAATTGCCTCTAATATTTTCCACTTTGCAACATGGGAATAGTTAGTTCATAGA
>JALZOS010000272.1 GCA_030913755.1 Thermoproteota archaeon
AATAGTGATTATCATCGGAACTAGTGGCACTGTGGTTAGTACCAAAATCGGCGATTTTACAATAGAACTCAACTTTTAGCTTTTCAACAGTAACGGTTGGAATCCTCATGTGGGAAGGATGGCTACATCTATTGCTGGTACAAATATTGGCTTAAATGATCGGAATAAAGACGGAGTATGTCGTCTAAGGTATTCTGCTCATTATTGGTCAACAAACTTTCACGGCCATTACAAACGTGACCGTTTTAGGTGTTTGGGTCAAGTTTAGTACATTGACTCTTATCTGTTGCCCCATGAAGCATCAGGCAAACCGGTGGAAGTTAAGAAGGAAGCAAGCAAACATCAATGATACTTTGAAGTTATTCCAAAAACCATTCGACTATCTATTTAATGGAGACTACATAAGCCCGCAGCAAAAGGCCGAGTTAAGACAGATGGCCATTGACTCGGGGATTATCCAGCCTTCGACTTCAGTATCACAGCCCACCACACAGCCAAAAGGTACGTATTCTTAGATGTCTGAAAGCAAGTTCTTTGCTAGAGAAAGGTAGTGCTGACCAAAGTTACGGGACTTGAGTTGGATCTCTTACTACTATAGTCCCAGTCATCTCCGGGTGGATATTACAGTATACCTTGAAAGTGCCGGCTTTGTCAGCGATAAAAGTAATAGATTGGGATTCAAAGTATCCCAAATCTCTAGTATGAACGTTGAACTCGTCTAGGTTCAAATTATGTTTTGAGTTAGTCGTATCCTCGTTGATTAGGTGAATCGTTTCTACGCTCCCTGTATTGAGTGTCAGGAGGACATTTTGATTGCTGGTTTTGTCACCAAGATTCGGGCTTCGAAGCCCTTTCGAACTCCCTGAAGACTGATGCATAAATGAATAACCCTTCCCCTGAGAATGTACTGCCTTGATAAAACTGTTACCAGGAATAGCGAACATAGGTAAGTTCCCATTAGATGGTCGTGTAGTATTAATCGCTGCATATGCGCCTAGAGAGACTAGTACGCCGGCTAGTACGAGTACTGTCAATTGTTTAACGGACATTCTCTTAGGGTAGCGATTCTTCTTGTTTTTGATCTCTTGTTCACAGAGTTGCTTCTTGCGCCTAATATATAACTCGAACTTAACAACGTTAATCTACAATCGTCCTTCGTATTAGTTCTATGAACCTAGAGATTTAATAGTAATACAAATGCCACAGTAATATTAAGTCCATGTATATACGGAAGTTCTCTTTTTGATTTCTTTTTTTGCTTCTTCTATTGTCGCTTAACTAACTGAACCATATCTAACACTGGAGTAGTAACCTGGTTTAATATAGAATCAATCTCCGATAGTAACTCTTCGTTGGTAATGGGTTTTCTTATCACCCTCAAGTTGTCTCTCCCTTGTAATTGATTATTTTCATCAGTTAATTGTTCGTGACTTGCTGACAGTGCCTTTGTTGATGGATCTATGTCTCTTATTCGTTTGTATAACTCTAGACCATTTAGATTAGGCATGAGATAGTCTATTACTGCGAGGTCATAATAGTTAGGCTTGAATTGCGATAAAGCGGCAGACGGGTCACTATATGTACCCAAGGTAAATCCTTGATTTTCTAGAATCATGGTAAACAACTTGAGATGATCCTTGTCGTCGTCTACCTGTAAAATACGGGTCACGTCAGTGTCAGAATTGTACCCTCACACACTATTTAAACGACGGTATAATTTGAGACATTTTATCTAATACCAGATAAGAATTAAGGAACGATGTGAGAAGTAGTAATAGATAGGCACTATAAATACCTCTAATTCTTCCGAATCCGGTAGTACGCGGTTTTAGTACAAATGATTGCTCACGAAAAGCATAAAACGGTGAGATTCGACATCCAAGATTTCATAGCGTTGTCTCATCCATCTGCGTAACTCGTTCACTGCCTTTAACCTGTAAGCCTCCTGGTCTGTCATAGTTGCTGAGGCCCCTGTTAGTTCGGGCCTGGGCTCTGGTTGATAACCTTTCGAATCTACACAAGGCAACTTGAACATCTCAAACAGTTCGTTCACTTTCTGATCTCGGTTGAATGTCTTTAGTCTGACTATTCCCACTTCTTGAATAAGGTGTTAGATGTATATTAACTTAGTAAGTAATTTTTAATAATCACGCATGCGTACTAATGACGACTCATGTCAACGATGGGACTGGCCAGGGTCAGCCATCGGCAAGTCATCCTGTTTTGACCCATCAAATTTGTAGTTTAGTTATAAAACCATGACATAAATCAGCAATTTATGAAATGATTCGTGAATCAGTTTAGGGGTGTTAAACAATTTAGTCCTCTATGTTTCTGGAATTGCTGAGGAGTTCATCGCAAAGCAACTTGATCTAGAAATTGCAGTAGTAATTATAGCACTAAGGGAATGTTGTTTTTGGCCCACTCAAGTTGATTCCTGACGTTGGTTGCATAAAGCATTCTCCCCTTTTGTTTCCTGAGACAGCATGGCACAATCATCTTGAAGGGTTACGATTCTCTTCTGTCATCATATGAGTGCACATTGCATATGATGCTGGCAGTAAAGTAGTAGGTTGTCCTTGACATAAATTCTTGGGTCAGAATAGACATTCGGCGGAATCAAGTATGATCTCACCTTCATAATACGATTCTATGATAGAGAACATAAATATAGAACAAGGTTTGTATCATTCTTAAACCTCTCTTTTAAGAAACCTAAGGAATATGGAACATAAAAATTCATTTTTAGTATAAGGGTATTCACATTACGACAGCAGCTCTACAGGAAATCTTGTCCGTTACCGGGAACAGGTGAAACATAAAGATTTCCATAGAAATCGTAATGTGAATCCCTTAGTATAGGATTGTAATATGTTATAAATAGATTAGGTAGCAGACCATTACACAGGCAATGGGTTTTAGAAGGGCGTCGAGTGTCTTACTACAAGAAGCCTTGAGTCAAAGTCAGGTCTGGACTTTTCTAGGAGGCCGCCGGTTCTTTAGTCAAAATGCATGTTTTTGACTCGGGTTTATTTATTGAATCTTATTTATCGTTAGATACTATTATGGAGATGTAGGGACAGACAAGTATTGATTATCATTACTTCATATTTCATAACGGATTACCCTTAAGCACTATAGAAAGCCGTTCTACTTGTTGTAAACTTTGTTCCAAAATAAAAGAGCGATCATCTATCTTCCATATTGTACATCTGTTGTTACTACATCATAGATACATCTGTTTTTGGACATTCTAGGTTTTCTTACTGTACCGCTGTGGCAAAGTGGTTCACGTTTTCACGCTTGAAAAATAGTAAGCATCTTGTGACATTCTTTACAGGAAATGATGATTCCCTTAATAGTCTTGTAATCAATATCCACTTCCTCCACATTCCAACCTGTGCTAAAGATATCACTGTTACAATAAGGACAATTAGCCATATAGGTTAGAGAATCTACCAATATATAGATTTATCATAGAAAAATCATTGGTTTGAACTATTACCTGGGACAAAATCGAATTGACATAGATCAAAAGTAGAATATTCATCGATCATTTATGGTCAAACAATAGCACATATACGGAAGACATACTGTCGGATTTTACTATACGAGATTCATCCAACAAGTCTATCTGAAGAATTGAACTTTCAAAGTGATCATGTTCTAATGTCACGAACAAATTGTCGTTAGTGGAGCCATTACCTGCGCAAACAAGAAAACAAATACAATGTCTAATGCAATAATCAGACTATTGATTTTTGATATACTCTTCTCAACGCAATGTTATACTACCTATCAAAAGTGGCAGAAGTATTTCTGAGACCTGATATTGAGCATGTAACTTGTTAGTTATTTCAATTCTATTCAATTCATTTCAAATCCACTACCTTAGAGTGAACCCCGTAATATTGACCCTCTGATTGCAATCTGAACATCGCACGATATCTTTTCAATGTCTCACACCACAAGTAACACAATAACTGTGTATTCGAGAGCAATTGCAAGATATAGAAAGTTCTGTCTCTGGGCTGCTATGGAATGTCCTTAGGGCATTTTGGCTATAATTTTTAATTAATTTCTATTAATCCGGCAATTGGGCCTGGATGTCCTGGCTACTATGCTAGTTATGGCTCAATTGGTTTTTCAAATGCTTGCATCTGGCCACCCTCTTCATCGTTATTGAAATATATGCAAGATTATCAAATTAAATCAGAATGGTTGTAGTTCTCTGGCGTGAATGTTGGTTGAAGCCTCTATCAAATTATGATATCCAAACTGATATTTGCAATTCCTGTAAACAAACATTAAAAGACCGGGATATTGTTACTTCATGCGAATTTTGCGAAATTGGTGTTATGCATAGCCAGTGCACGGATGATCATATTTTCAAGAACCACATGAAGGAGGTCAAGAAAAAAATTGAACTGCATAAGGACAGACGACTACACGACTTTCAATGATGGTTCATTATCCGTTATTAGTTTGTTTTCCATCGACTTCATTTTCATGATTCTTCATTACTCGGTTCAGATTGCACTTCATCAGCATCTGTTGATATTCGGAAGAATATTCACTTTAAATGCTGTATAAGACTCCATACACATTGAATAGAAATTGGAACATTTTAGTGGGTGCCTCTCTAGGTGCAACCTCTAGACTAACTTATATTTCCAAGAATTACAATACCTTAGACTAACTCGGCGACAGCGTTCCGGCAGGTTAAGAGTGAGGAGTAGAAAATATATCTGTGACATTTTACTTTTTTATTTTCCATTACCCTTTTATCTTCAACTCTAAAAACTAATTTATCACGATATGGACCTGAAGAACCAAAGTAAAGAGGAGATTTATACTACAATTCTAGAAAATATAAGAAACATAAACAACGTTCCTCTAGTAACGAGGATAATGTACGTTTCACTTCATTCTCATAAACAGTTGAAGAGGTATCTTGCCCACATGATAGAAAATGATTTACTGAAGTACGACGGACAAAAACATGTTTACGAAGTCACTAGCAGGGGGAAGCAGTTCTTACTCTTATCTAAACATTTAAGCCAGCTCTTATGTCCTGAGAGGTATGGTTGAGCATTAAATTCTGCGAGCGACTCACTATCCAAAGATCTACTTTACACTCTATAAGACTATGGATTGATAGCTGTCTACCCTCACGAATAAACTATAGCGATCATTAAGTACGCGCAACGTTTATAGTGCAGTTATATGCGTCATAACGATTATTACAGATTTTATCTGTAATTTCGAATAGTTTCTACAATCCAGTTCACATCTTCTTTCGTCTTTGCAAGATGTCCTATTTTTATACAGTCTCTTATGTCCCTTGATTTCATTTTTGACCAGACCGCCCGTGCCACCTCGATAGAGACTTCATTCGTTATTCCTTCACGTTCGAGCATATGTGCTGTAATTTCTTGGAAATTTTCGAATTTGTATGGCTTAAAATGTAATACTAAGAATCGCGAAAGCA
>JALZOS010000294.1 GCA_030913755.1 Thermoproteota archaeon
ACCAGAAGTATATCTAGCATAGAATGAATTGCTCGTAACGTGATCATGAGTTCTCTAAGGTTATGATTATTGTGTTAGGGCTCATCTCCTGGTTTCTAAAAAAGTTCGTTTGACAGCTTCCTGAATAATTTCTCAAGTGTTGCTATGTGTCCTGTCGCCCCAGAGATCCTCTAGTACATAAATCCTGGCTTATCTTAAAGACTAACTGTGTTGAGTCATGACTTGGGATTGATCTGAACTAGAGCATATACTCCATAGTGAACGAGAATATCTGCGTTAACCCGGCACACAAATTAGAATGTCTTTTTACTCAAGTTCTCTCCACTACTCTCAATTTATGGAGACCAATAGATCCTTTCATCCGTTGTCAGTGTTATTATCCACAGATTCATTTGAGGAACTGCTAATGCTGACAGATTTGGATAATAACCTCTTTTGCTGTGCACTCACAGGAGCAGAATCCTTATTTGCAATGAAGGCATAAGCAATGAACAATAGTAATATAATACAAAAAATGGTGCAAACTAAAACGAAGAGATTCATTATATCGGCTTTTGATAGTTGAAGGCAAATAAAATTCTTGTTACGCTCACTTTTTATGCATAATAATGTTCAAGTTGTTGTCTGTGGTGAAAAGGACATTGAGACCTTCGTAAGTAAAATCGATGCGTCTCATATCCTTGCTATTGAACTCAGATTTCTGATGGAGTCTCCCCCTTCCTTAAACGTGATGCATAGCCTTTATTCGGGCACAAAAAATAAAAAAGCATGACAAAATACTATATAATAAGGAAATTAACAGATTTACTCTATTTCAATTATATCAAAAAAGTAGATCTGTTCGTTTCGTACATTTTGTCCCGGGTATTCCCAAGATTGACTCTCACTTTTGCAAATGCAATTCACAGATCCAAAATGCAAGAAAAATTCTTTTGTTTCGAATGTGGAATGTATTTACCTGAATATGAGATGAGAAATACTATAGGTGCTTGGTTTGGTGTGTGTAGACTTTGCAATGGGGCTTGTGACCACTTCACTGAATTCAGAAAGAAGTTTTAACCTATTATGAGGATGTGACGTTAATTCGCTCTTTTTAAACTTCTCAATCATTTTCAGAGCTACTCTTTTATGTGCCTATGACTAATATTGAATAGTCTTCCTACATTGGGAACTAACAACAAAGGCAAATGTCACTTCTGTTATGGGGATGAAGAAAAGATTGACATAGCTAATGAGGCCGGTACGCTGTTTTTAGGACTTCCGTGTTGTGATTCGTGTTTTTTAGAGATAATAGATCTTGAATCAAAGATAATGGATGTCTTAGTCAAGGACGGTTTTTTCGGCGACCAAGAGTATGGCAACTCAAAAAAACAGCAGCTGCTATAACAAGCGTTCGTCGGCATCACGCGTTAGAATTCAAATAAACAGAAAATAGAATTGGAATCTTACTAAAAAGATAACTATGAGATCTTATCTGTCCAGTACCTCAATTTGAATTAAATAGGAAATTTCGGTTAGAGTCAGGGTTATGTTTTCAGGTAAATTCTTATTTTTGTAGATGGTATTGTACATTAATAAGATGCGAATTGCTGAAGAGTGCCACAAACGACTGGATTAGTTTAGTCGTAAAATACAGCAGTAAATGCAAGACTTGCAGCAAGCCTATATTCAAAGGGGAATATGCAGTATGGTCCCGGTCGACTCAATCCATCAAACACATCGAGTGTCATTCAAGGGATCTTGAATCCATCACTTCTCCAGATTCTATTCATAATTTGCAACTAAAATGTGCTGTATGTAATCAGCCGGCAGGCTGCCCTGAATGTGAATTTGAACAAGATTGTGACCGTATGAGAGTGTCACAACTCTGCATCTGCGAAAAATGCTACCTCAATCAGAATGCTTTAGAAAATTATCATCATGCGGTATTCGATCTGCTTTTTAGATCAGATTCTTCTAAAAATAAGTAAGTCATAAGTAAGCATCTTCACGGTTATTAAAGGAGATATTCAAGGACAGAAAATTAATGGAGAACTACAGCTTGATGATGTCGAAGGAAAACAAGGCATTTCCTTTCCGAATACTTCTTCAGGGGACTCTTCTTTATTTACTAACCTTTTAGGCTCTAAGATTGAAGGGGTTTTGAATCAGCTAAATAATGGCGTTCAAGATGCGAGAATTAATATCGGGCAGTTTGGAAAAGATCTTCAAACCACGAAGAGCTCTTTAATCGCCATCGGAGAGAGTATATATCTGTCGTACTTTATAGCTTTAAGCGGCATGATTTTGGTCTGTTGGCGATAATCAAAGCGGTGTTCTCTCTCTCTCGCAGGCTGCCGTGCTGTGGAATATTGACGACGACCGTCAGTTTTCAAATAAGTTGAAATAACGCATTACATTAATGACCAAATTAATAATTGCTTAAAACAGTAAAATTTTCAAAATCATCTGCTATCTACTTC
>JALZOS010000320.1 GCA_030913755.1 Thermoproteota archaeon
ATAACGGTATCATATCATGAAATTCTCATTAGTAATTTTTTTTCTCTTTTTCATTTCGGGAATTAATAGCATCACTGGAGGTGGTTTAGAACAACGTTTAGTATAGGCAGATTAGATCCGAAACTCAAATGGCGTTTACTATTTCCTGATACATCATATCTTTTGAATTACTTTTGAATCAAATAGAGGATTCATTCAAGCAATAGAAGAGTTCAGAGTACGGCAAAAGCTGCTAATAGCCTGGATTTTCTGCTATGCCGGAAGCGGATTGTTTCGGTAGTGATATGTTCTTGAAAGCAGGAAAAATATGTTTTTGATTTTTAATATAGAAAATAGTATCATTCAACCTATGGTGCATTGACATTTCTTCATATATTCATCTTGCTTTTAAAACAAATGAAGGAGATTACGATCGTCAAAAGAGATGTCGATTAAAAATAATATTAAAATTGAAAAAGAATCAGCATTTAGAGATTCTAGTAAATTTATATACTTTAGAGATCCTGGGGGGTCTCCACTGGCTCAAAAACGAATCCAAGACGGGTTAACCATGGGGCTAGTGATTGAAAGGTTTGAATTTATGCTAGGACCCACAGAATATGCATATGTACTGATTTATCATATGATCATACTCTAATCTGCAGTTCATTTCGCTTAAAACTAGGAGCAAAAATAGCCCCAAGAATTCCCATGGTTATAGATGGTAGCGCAACAAGAGGGTATATCTTGCTAATTATCTCAAAATATATGGAACTAGTGAGGCTTGGCCAAACTGGCTGCGGATTTGACAAAATTTCATTGTAAGTGTGGGTATCTAATGGATAATAGAGCATAAAGAATGTTAATCCAAGTATTGCACCTGATATCCAGTAAATAGTTGTCTTATTACTGGGACCTGATAACTTTGACAATAACATATCAACTGCTAGAAACGGAATAAAATTTAGCATATAGAATGGAATAGTTGGAAGAAGGTGTTGGTTAGGCAGTATCGATGTAATTAGATTGATAATCATGAACACGCCTCCTGTAGTTGAAAGAACGCCAAATTTTCTTGTCAAATGGAATGAAGAAATCAGAATAAAAGATACTAAAAATGGCAACGCTAACGTTGCAATTATGGCCCCTAGAGTGGGATCAGGATTAAAATTGAAATACTCTGTATCTGAGAATGGCAAGGATAGCATGTGAGTCAGACCAGACAGTGTAATCCAGACTGGAATAATCCCTATGACTATCAAAATAGGTGATATATATTCCTCATGAATGCCTGACTGCGGAATAGAAGAAGGGGTAAACATCATGACTGATTTTATTTTATTTTTCTTTTGATTAAGCAAGTTAGTATCGTTGACTGAAAGCATTCCCACAAGCGCTCCAATACTGCTCAAGACCAAGCCCATTGTTAGAGTGACATGAGACGGACTTAATAGCCCGTCTAATCCAAAAGCTGAATGCCAAGCAAAGTCGAAAGGCCCTGCTACAAGTAACATAGCAACGCCTGTGATGATTAGCTTTAGTGGTAAAGGAAGGTGAGGTTTCGTGTAGTCACTACTACTGTTTTCAATATTAGTAGAATGATATCCGGTACTAGCCGTAGTATAACTACGGCGACTGTAACGTAAAACCAATATCGACGCAAACACTACTACAGCGACTCCCGTGTATAACCCGGCATGAGGTGGAGAAAAGAATGTTTCAGGCTTGTTCAGAAGGTGATTAGTAATGTCCCAACCTCCAGAGCTTGCAGCTAACAAGACACCAATACTTATCAACATGAAACCAATATTATGAATTAGTTTAATATTCGCGTTAATACCGAGTACTGGATGGCTGCCTGAGCCTATATCCCTATTTCCATCATTATCAAATTTGCGTGCCCACAAAAAGAATTTCTTGAAAGTCTCATTCATCGTATATTATAAATGAAATGGAGTCTGATAATGTTATCGCGAAAATGAGGTTATACATCCTATATCGCTAGTGACATTTACCTCTTGGTATTGGTCAGGAGCCCATTTTTATCATCAACCTTTGCTTCCAGCGTATCTTTTCTTCAGTTTAATGTGTCAGTATACCTAATGTTACATGGATAAACGCATTGACCACAATAGATGATTTTGCATGTATCCTCGTGCAGGTCATTCCGTAACTAATTACTAATTTTAGAAACTAAAAAGGGGATAGACACGTGCATGCCTGGTTGTCAATTTACTACTAATATTGGGATAAATAAAGGCGTATGAAAGACTCTTGAAATGTATTTACGACAAGATTAATCAGATAATTCTTGAAAAGGAAATTGCTGGCTTTAGACTAATGTTGGATTTGCTATCATAACCAACCGATTAGTCGCCATATTCAACAATGAATACAATAGCCAATTACTAAAAGCTAATAGATAGTTACTAACAGCGAATATCAATTGCCGTTCGCGTGGGAAAATAAAAATTAAGATTGAAAACATTACATCTGGCCGGAGAGATCAGCTAATGATTTGTCAACTTGTAGACACTACACTATCTCAACCACCTTTTATCTTGTATAATATCATTTTCCTTATAATTATTTTTCCAACTATTATGGTCCTTATAACAGATCACAAGCTCACTAATTTTGCTTATGATGTATTCTGCACTGGTGGACCGAGGGACTATAAGTACAATAAGAGCGTTCATTTCACTCATAGGAATAACAAGCAGTTTCACCTTTTGGTGGAAAGAAACAAATGTATCGACCTTCCCAAAGGTCTTAGCACATTGGCCAATCATCGCGAATGTAGCTCTTATCCATACGCCATAGTCATCCTCCCGTTGATTTGAAACAAATCCATTATTAATATGATATTTACTTTTAGACGAAACAGTGTGTCCGTTCATGTCAACCATAGCCACCGATAATATACTGTCATCTACTAGCAACAGGTTTTCAAGGATTTTATTTACTGCATCCATTATTAACTAAATAAATGTCCTAATATAACAATTAAAGGGAATACAAATACTTACTTTTTCCAGTTTATGAGAACAGTTTGCTTTTTATTTCCTCCAAGTTAAATAATCTCCCAACCGAGAAAATGAATTAGTCTTTACTTACTATCCGCCTTGGACTGCAGAATATTTACGACTCCAAGCCACTACAGGTATTTTCTTCCATTAGAGGAGGCATACAGGAATTGATTAGGTAGGATTTAGAACTGTTTATGAGGTAGGGCCAACGGACGACAAACCAAAAATTAAACTTTTTTTATGTTTGTGGGACGATTCCCAAGAGAATTTAGTTTCCAGTTGCTTCCAAACCTACCCAATCTACGTCGTGGATAAGAACTATTGTCAATAAATCTCAAGCTAATACTATGAGTGACAATGTGCTAATAACATGTCGTAACTGTATCATTTGTGTTACCTTTCTTCTTAATTCTTTTTTACTGTTGGCGCTGAGCTTTAAAATAACATCATACGGACTTCCTCCCACTTTATAGATCATATCAACTCCAATTCTTACCAATTCGGAAATAAGATTTTCCAATGACGAGTGCGTACATTCTATCAGAATGAGTAGATGCCATTGGAAGGTCGACGACCTTAATAACCATGATGATAATCAATATCTGTTTATATTAGCAGTATCATTGGCATTGGTCTGTATTCAGTGAACTTTAATCTATCTCATCTTATAAGG
>JALZOS010000336.1 GCA_030913755.1 Thermoproteota archaeon
GCTTAGTAGTTTTAGGACGGACTTCAAATTGGTCATACAATCCGCTTTGTGCCTCCGCAAGGAGTAGTAATTTGCCTTTATCCCACCACCAATGATATATCAATCACAAAAGCAAGCATTTCAATCACATATCCAATGGCATGTATCCTTTCCTTTGTATAGTCCCAGTATCCAGAACCTAATTGATCTATGATGGTTTTAACATCATCTAAGTTAATCGTCCCACTTTCCTTCAATAAGTTGTATCCAGTAGCAGCTACAATATTAGGCAATGATAATGATCCAGATGGTGATCAACTCAAGACAATATCTGTATAATGTCCTACACTGTTATTATAAATGACAACGACACTATAGGATTCTTACGTGCAATTGATTTTGCAGGATCCGATACATTATCTTATACCATATCAGATAGAGAGGGCGAATCTGAAAAAACAAAAATATCAGTTATCGTTAAGGCGATAACAGACAGCAAGCCGGATCGGGTAAACCATCAAATAGAATTACCAAGGGGCAACAAACCAAACAAGAAGATAAAGCACACTAAAACATCAATCTGGTGACAACCAAGCGAATGATCTTACAGCGCAGGCAATTCGAAAGACTGGCGCGACTAATGATACTTACACAAGTAACAAGTGATAGGTTCACTCAGTGAAGCTTATGACGAAAAATGTGAATCTTAGTTGATTAGTAAATGAAGATATGTTGAATTCAAAAACATCAAATGCACATATGTCATTACTTAGGCGAGCTCGGACGAGAATTCCTAATGTGTTCACTGCGGAGGGATAAAATTGTCTTAGAGTCTTAATGATTGATGCAGGATGCTCCTTAATTCCTCGTTTTCTATTAGCCCGTCAATCATAGTGTTGAGTTCATTTTGTGGCATATAATTCAAATCCGTAAGCGTGTCGATGGTGCGAAGTTTCCAGTAATTAATAGCTGCAGCCTTACCGATAGTGTTTTGGAGGTAGTAAATTATTTTACCAAATGTAGTTAGATGATATTGGCCATTAGTTCTCATTATCAGTCCTTGCTCTGATAATCGTTCCATTCTTGCATAGAATTGCTTTCGAGTCATGCCTAATTTTGAAATAAGGAGGGCGCTTTTTCCATGTAGGTGAGCAATGGAATCAAAAAGAGTTAGAGTTTTATCATCAGAGATGGCTTTTAGTATTTCAGATATATCTACATGAGGAATGTCTTGTTTTGCCTTTTCCTGTGAAAGTAATATTGTCGTTGACATACCTATATTTGTGACAGACATGTATATAAGGGTATTGTATGATAATGACAAGACCGCCCAATAATAAGAATACAATGTTCGAATTAAGATTATGTAGGCACGAAGTTACAATCTTCCGTACTGCGTAATTTAGAGAGGCTTTGTTCCGATATTGCTAAGCTACTAACTGTACAATTTCGCTGAATATTCCGCGGTCTTTCTAATGAGGATTATATGTCGATTCCTGTATACGAAGGACTTGTATCTTTATTGCCTCGTACTAACTCGACGAGGATCCCGCAGGCTTATGTTGGTTCAATTAGATTCATGTTCGGATTACATAGATACAACGTCACTGAATAAATATCTTGGAAGGATTCTAACCACATTGCTGTAATCAACGCAAAACGCGAGTAAGAAATATGAGTGTAAAGTTAATTAGTAAAGATTTAAATGCAAATGCATAGGATACTATTCATTAGGTGGGTATGGATTAGGATATACGATTATCAGAATAGTCCTGGTTTTCTGATCAATAGGACTGCCAGAATATTTGCCAAGTCCCTTGATTTCGAGTTACGAAGCAAGGTAGGAATTACTTTTGGACAGTGGAAAATAATTGTCATGTTATCAGAGCAAGACGGCTTGACGCAAAAAGAAATCGCAGATAGGATTGGAGTCGAAGGGCCGACCTTGATTCCCATGATAGACAAGATGGAAAAAGATGGATTTGTAAGACGAGAAGCCGATCCTGATGATAGAAGAAACAACAAGATTAGGCGTACTGAGAAGGCAGAGTTGATGTGGAGGAAGATGACTGAATGTGCTTTAGAAGTGAGAAAACGAGCTATGAAGAATATTAAAGCTGGAGAAGTTGAAGTCCTACGCACAGTTCTAAACAAAATATATGATAACTTAGGGGAATGGGAATCGAAGCTGCAGCAGATTAATAATTATCTCTTAAAGGAGCTCAAATCTACAAAGTGAATGTTGAAAAAGAAGAAGAAAGGACAAGAGGACTCTAGGAGACAGGTGCCTCACTGAAATATGAAAATATTCAAAGATAATCCCAAAGGGTACGGAGAAGAAAATTCTATGAATTCCCAATCTTCTTCCTCCTCTCTTTCTCACCCTTCTGCGGCTTCAGTACAATCAGTAAAGATTCCGCTGTCTGCATGGAAGACTCTTGGAATATTGAGTTGTATAGCTACCATGGTAATGTATGCTGAAACGATGTTGATACCTGCAATTCCAGACCTTATCAGTCATTTTCATGTTTCTTATACGATGTCGTCATGGGTTCTTACCGCTTATCTTGTATCTGGGGCTGTAATGACACCCATTGCGGGAAAGCTTTCTGACATATACGGAAAGAAAAAGATACTTCTGATAGTAATGATAGTTTATGCTGTGGGTGTGTCATTTGCAGGATTGGCTCCAACTTTTGAATTGATGTTACTTGCTAGGGCAATTCAGGGAATAGGAATGTCGATGTTTCCAATTGCTTTTAGCATTGTCAGGGATCAATTTCCAAGAGCAAAAATATCAATTGGGCAGGGCGTTATAACTTCAATGTTCGCCTCTGGTTCTATTATTGGACTAGTAGTGGGAGGCTTCATAATCCAAAATTATGGATGGCAAGCCACTTTCTTTACTATAATTCCGATAGCTTTTGCACTCCTATTTGTGATACGGAAATATATCAATATCTGCAGCAACACTGACAACCCAGGTGAAAATTCATCAGCAAGTGAAGATTCTTCTAAAGGCAATCCAGAAATTAATAATGAAGGGAGAAAAACAAAAAGCAGTAATAGTGCAGGAACAAATACAGCAGATGAGTCAAGGCGTATTGATATCCTCGGGGCAGTAACGTTGGCTCTGGCAATAACATTTCTTCTCCTTTCTATCACCTTATTTGAGACCTCCGCTAGCAACGGATCTCTAGGTGCAAATGAGGGTGAACGTATAATTGTGGGCGATCTGGGTTTGCCGTCATCTGAGATCTGGTTAATCACATTCATAGTTGTCGGAATTGTTTCGTCAGTAGTCTTTGTCATAGTTGAGAGACGAGCAAAGAATCCTCTAGTAGACTTCAGGCTCTTATTCGACAAGGTTGTACTTCCTGCGAACTTGATGATACTTATTGTAGGATTATCCATGTTCATGGTATTTGAAACCATACCAATACTAGTGCGAAATCCAACTCCTCTAGGATTTGGAGAAAGTGCACTAG
>JALZOS010000356.1 GCA_030913755.1 Thermoproteota archaeon
GCTTAGGACTGTCGTATGTTGACCTTTACTTGATTCACTGGCCAGTTCAAGGAATGGGCAAAGACACTTGGAAGGCTATGATTCAATTAGTAAGAGCGGGCAAAGCGAGGGCTATTGGAGTAAGCAATTACGAGATTTTCGACCTACAGGAAATACTCCAAAACTTTGATGTTGTGCCTTCGGTAAACCAAGTTGAATTTCATCCATTCCTATATCAAGAGGGGCTGTTACAATTCTGCAAGAATAACAGTATTCAGCTCGAGGCCTACAGTCCGTTGACTAGGGGTAATAAGCTAAATCATCCAGCCCTAAAAGATCTAGCAAAGAAATACGACAAAACTTCTGCTCAAATTTTAATCCGATGGAGCTTACAGCATGACCTAGTTGTAATTCCTAAATCTATAAATGAAAATCGAATCAAAGAGAATAGCCATGTATTTGACTTTCAGCTTCAAGAAGAGGATATGAAGCTACTCAACTCTCTCAATGAGGATTTGCATACAGTTTACCTGTGATAGATACTAAAGACCATCAGCAGAAAAAGGTTAGAGATTTTTTCGTTGTTCGTCCTTGAAGTTTATAGTCCTATGCTCACCATCACAAAATGGCTTATTATTAGATGCTCCACAGCGGCATAACACAATGCCAACTGTTGTTGACAACGGATCACCTTTAAAATTTTGAAGATTCTGAACTATTTTGGGTTTCATGTCATTTATCAAATAGTATGGCCCGTTCGTGAGTGGCAGAATTTTCGGTTTCATCTGTTGCCTGGTGCGTTGTCTGGTTTTATTACTCTTGTCATACACTACCGTACACGCCTGATATAACTAACCTTGTTTTCTTTTTTTCATGTATTCCCGGGATCTGGTAGATCTGCACGGACAAGAGAGAAGTTAATCTATATTTTGACAAAATGACAAGATAACGTATTTTCCCTTCCCCAATGCGAAACCGAGGTATAACCGTCACCCAAAACGACTACAACGGGAAAATATAGCAGTTCAACAATTATATGCTTAGAATAACGTCATTTTTACCAGAATGACCAGAAGCTATAATCATATTTTTTGGGTTGCTGTCGGTTTGATTTCATCTTTTATGATCCCTTCTACTACGGTTTCTGCTAATACCCAGAACCTATCCAATCAAATAACTCAGTGGTTCGTACCACTTGATTTAGGCGACCATCTAAAAATTCAGTGTTTGAATGGGTCGCTTGTCGAATTCGTATCCGAGTGTACTTCACCCCACACATGCAAAGCGTTACTCCTCTCCGGAAACGATACGTTAGAATGTATTCCAAGTTCAAAATTTGACAAAACCGGTGACCAGCTTATATTTCCGTAATGGAGGATCTTGGTTCATCGTTTTGAATCTATTTTTATCCTGATAATTTCGAAGTTTTCCTTTCACCTCAGTTCTTAACGGTACTATTAACTTGTCAAAGTTTCCCTGTATCGACGATGAAAAAGCAGGCGAGTTCACATACATAATCAAATCAATCAAGTGGACTCAACGACCGCCTTCTTAATAAAATAGAAACCTCAAACTCTTGCATTTCCTTCGAGGCCAAAATTTATTTTAATGAGTAAATAAGAGCGTGCCTAGAGATAGACAAACTAGTTATCAAGTTAATATAGATTTGAACTATAAAAAGTAAGGTACATACAATAACTAAATTGTGCTACATCAATTGGTTTAGATTATCTGAAGAAAAAGGTGATTGTATATAGGATAATATAATATTTAGATATTAATAGATTTAGAGATTCAACATATTAAATCATTCTAAACTCAAATAAAACAGTTTTCTAGAAAAGGACTAATGTCACAAGACCAAAAGGCAATTATGAAAATTCCGCGCATCGCCAGAAGTCCAACAAGTATCTTAATTGCGCTATTAGCAGCCACCACGGTGATCAGCAGTCAAATGTTAATTTCTGTCCCGTTTAACACGGCATATGGCGAAACAGGCATAGGCAAAGATGTCTTCAAAGTCGTCGTATCGATATTCGGTGTCACTAAGGACACGGGCGATATTGC
>JALZOS010000379.1 GCA_030913755.1 Thermoproteota archaeon
CTCATGGACAGGTGGATGATGTAGACTCACCATCATCAATTAAGCAATGAATTTCCGCGATTATATATCATCCTGGATTATTCCCATGTAATTACACCTTAATAGCCCCCTTGCTGTGAGACGAATAATGTTCTGATTTCTCAGTACCTCGTAGAAACCAGATTCTTGTGCATATCTTTCTAATTCATTCAACAAGCGTTCCTTATTTGAAGAACTAGGAAATTCTTCCTGATAGACCCGTTCTAAATCGAGATTTTCAGATTTGCCTTTTCTAAGCGATTCTCTTCTTGTATTGCACAGGACTCTAATTATCTTGTCTCTTATCTGAATTACATCTTTTTGTCTGTGGTTTATAGATAGTCCAGACCTGCGACGCATACTCAGAATTTCATTTTGACATATTTATCTATGATTTGATCAAATTAACAACCTTCTATAGGGTATTGTCGTTCGATGCACGGTTCATTACAATCGCCTTGCTCCCATGAATGCATTTGCTAAATCTGCTAAGTCATTCTTCATCGTGGTATCACGCTGGACATCAATAGTAAGAAGAGCGCAATGAGTCCTGTCAGGTGAAATGTATCCATCGGTCATGCTGTCTTATCCAACGGTAAGTAATAGAGTCTTATGAGCATCCTTTCACCAGTAGAGTGCACTCATTCATGCCTATCATTACTGTGTCTCTATTCGGTGGAAGAACCCAGAGAGAAAAGGACAGATTGGCGGAAGCAATAACTGAAAGTGTGTGCAAGATCTTGGGTGTTGAGAAGAAGGAAGTAATAGTAGTATTTCAGGAGGGGCCACACGGTAACTGGTATTCCGAAGGTATCAGATTATGAATAATGATATCTTAATGTAATAACAGGGTGGAGCAAAAAAGCAATAGAACCTGAACGTCATTATTTACTAGAAATTTATATCCAATTCCTCAATCTTCAAACTTTTGATCTTTTCAGTATCGCTGGACAAGGGTTTGAATTTAAACCTAAAGTATCCTGTAACACTGTCTCCCAATCGGAATTCACATCTGGTATTAGAATCATATACTGTATGGATACACCTTCGTTCTAATGAGGCCAATATTCTTGGATTTATCCGACTCTTCAAAGAGTGATAGTTCTACGAAACCTGGGAAATCAAGGAGCATAACTTTCAGATTGGGGCAGATCCGTGCAGCCACAAGTTTTAGCGATCATGATATAAGGTGATTGAGTTTCATCAATGTTCATATTTCTTCGATTCCATCTTCCATATCAATACTAAATTCCACTATCATATCGCACCTAGAATCATACTCCAACCTGTAGGATTCATTCTCGCAAACAGGTATGGATTCGATATCATTGGCGTGACAGACCCAGCACCTACTTAAAGTCCTGTAAGGAGACAAAGATGATGCACACCACAAACAATTTCTACAAATAAGTAACTCTGTCCTCTTGAGGTGTTGGCGTTCGTGTTCAACAGTTTGGATCATACTATGCTAGCTTGGGGACAAGGCAATCATATATCTTCAATGATTCGATCACAAATTTCGTATTTTCTAAACCGCAGTATGTACAACATTGATCCCTGTCATATTCCATTAACCCCACTTTTGTTTTTATAATATATAAGCTGGATGTGTACACTGCACTTCATTGCAGGAAGATACATAGAAAATAAAACAAACGAACGCGTTCGACATGAAATTGACAATATTACAGACAGAAAAGGACAAGGAATTAGAGTTTCTAGAATAATATCGAGTTTGGTGACGGATATAGCCTTACTTCATGTGGTACCAAAGTGATATGATAATGCCATGCGCACTAACAAATGATATGTCAACACAATCCGAAAATACTAAAATGAACTAGCTGTTAGTAGCGCATAAATCTTCATGAGCGTAAACTAGTCATAGAGCCTCACAATGCAGTGCGTAGAGGAGAATTCTGAAATGAAGGAACACTTGAATATTGGAGATTGATGTTAGCCAAGCCAGGTGGGCGAACTTCCGGTAGGTGAATTTTTGATTATCTCGTTTAATTTACAACGATAAATAATAGTATGCAAAATGGCCAAGTCTAATAGAGAGGATCCATTATTTTTCAGACTTTTTTAATGGATTTGGTAATTTTGAAGCAAGACTTGTTAGGCTCATCTGCTTTGATTTTTAGAATATATAAAGACATTTTTGACCATTCTCCTCTCGAGTATCCTACTAAATACTGGGATTTGTTTTTGGCTCTGATACAATAGCAAGAATCTGAATATATTGCAATGCACTGTACTCGCACTACATATACATACTTGTAATGTTCAAGTGAGAATAATGGTACCGCTTAGTGAAAATTTATGGACTCAAGTAGTAATAGCATAACCGCAGCAAGAATTCACAAGTATCGTTCAGCTCTTGTAGTAGAGGACGTCCAGAAACCAGCGGTTTCTTCTCCTGAAGGTGTACTATTAAGAGTTGGAGCAGCGGGTCTATGCCACTCTGATGTACATTTAATTAATGGAGATTGGCAAAAGAGTCTTCCACTCAGCTTGCCCAAAACACCTGGACATGAGATATCTGGCTGGGTTGAAGAAATTGGTTCTTCGGTTCCTGAGAACGCTTTTGAGAAGGGAGACCTAGTAGCAGTTTTTGGGGGCTGGGGTTGCGGTTTTTGTGTTTATTGTAAGAGAGGAGATGAGGAAATGTGTATAATCCCTAAATGGCCAGGGCTTTCCCAATATGATGGCGGTTTTTCAGAATATCTGTTAGTACCATCCTACAAATTCCTAATAAAGGTAGATAAACAAACTGAATTAAAGCCAGAGGAGATTGCTCCTCTAACAGACGCCGGACTTACACCGTATCGAGCTGTCAAAAAAGTGCGCCATCTTCTTGTACCGGGTAAGTACATTGCTGTAGTTGGAATAGGAGGGCTAGGT
>JALZOS010000415.1 GCA_030913755.1 Thermoproteota archaeon
ATTCTAGCCGTATACGTTGCAATATCAAGGCTTTTAAAAATAATAATGTGTATGAAACATTCCTGTTCTTGTCGTGTTCCTTCGTTTTGCTCGGAACAATTACAAAAATAGGTCTCTTATTAGCAGCAAAATCCTCTGTGGCTATGTCAGGAAATGATGAGGTACCTCACCGGTTGATACAAGTGCAAAAGGTCAAATGACCTTTAAAGTAACGGGTAATAAGTACACATCAATATAACTGGTTTAGCTGATGCTACAGGGGTAAGCATAACGTGATGTAATACCTGACCTTTTGACGGAAAGAAGAATTTAACAAAACCTGGAATGGTGATAAGGGTGAATATTACTGAGTCAGACCTATAAGCCTATGATGGGAAAGCACTAGCAGACCTAATTTCTACAATGAACAATCGTGACACATACCTTGAAGTTCACGCCCCGAAATATCCATATAAAGAGATTAGAGGACAGGAGAACCTACTAGTTTCATCAACCGTCAAAGAAAATTAAGTTACGGACATGGTTTGTTTACGGTCACGAATATCATTTATAATACTAATTTGTTCTGGATAGAAGTTATCTGCTTCAATCTCTGGAGTTCTAACTACATACATTTAGTCTTTCTGCTTCATTGAAGGCGTTACCTAAGTCTCTAAAAGTTTAAAGAGATCTTGGTATCAAGATGTAGTTTAGGTCTTAAGATGACAAAGTGTCGAGAATGTAGAGCTGAACTCCCAACTGACGTCAGATTCTGCCCCAACTGTGGAACACAGACAGGACTTAAGAAAGACGTTTATCATGTGTCAGCCGGGGGATTGGTTGGGAAGGTCAAGGAGATAGTGCGTGACGCCAACGTCAAGAGGATCCTTGTTAAGGATGAAAAGGGGAAATTGCTTCTATCCATTCCCGTCACGTGGGGAGCAGCTGGAGCTGTGGCCATGATATCTTTGGCACCTTGGCTTGCAGCATTAGGAGTTATAACTGCAGTAGTGACTAGATGCAGAGTGGAAGTCGAGAAATCTCTTGATAACTAGAGGTACATGTTTGTCTGCTTACCTGTGGATGTACTCCGCATCTAACGTAAAAGTTAGCAAAGGCAATAGGAGTTAATGTCAGTTCTGTCCTTCGTTCCTAGGAATCTGGTATGAATTCGGTTCTTTATTAGAATTCAAACTTGTGGAAGACCCTAGGCCACTCAGTATTGAACTTTTAGAAATTGCATGAAGCCCAATTATTTGCGTCGTCACTAGAGGCAATGCTTACCAAGATTGAGATCACTTGAAATACCAAAAGCATTGCAAAGCCACCTATAATTATAATCAAGTTTGTCGGTAAGATAATTCTCTCTGATAGCAATATGAAGTTAACGAGAGGTTATTGAGAACTTCTTTCTACAAATTTAAAAGAAGATAAGTGAAATCATCCCATGAATGTTAAAGCAAAAGAAATTAAGTAGCTGCAGCTGCCAGACTCATGTCCCCCCTTGATATCTATCAGTCATCGTCCTAATTGTCATTCTCGGTTCCTCATCCACGTGGATGTATCTACGTATGATAAATATTTGGGGTGTGGCAACTGGAACTGTTGCATGTACGTGCACTGTAGAGATTGTGAATACAAATAAGATATAGTTTCTGCTAGAGAAGAACTTAATATCACAAATTTATATCATTAGCACTCTTACATAATAGATGCAAAAGTTTGATCTTATAGTAATTGGAAGCGGATCTGGTCTTGACGTGGCAAAGGCAATAGCTCATCATGGCCATAAAGTTGCAATAGTGGAGAGGACTAAAATGGGTGGTACTTGCCTCAACAGGGGTTGTATACCATCAAAATTGCTCTTACTCAGTGCTGATGTTGCTGAAACGATCAAGAAGGCTCATATTTTTGGCATTAACCCAAACGGATTTTCAATTGATTTTCGAAAAATAGTTGAAAGCGTAAATACAATAATTGATAATGACTCTGACAGGATAAAAAACGCATTCAAGGGTTTGGATAATCCCAAACTTTTTTCCACAGAGTGCAAATTCATTGGCGTAAAGACGCTATCCTGTGGAAGTAACAAAGAGGAATTGACCGCAGAAAAAATATTAATTGCTGCTGGTTCAAGACCCAAGATTCCAGATATTAAAGGCCTAAATAATACCAACTATCTCACTAGTAATGAAGCCCTTCGCCTTAAGAAACAGCCAAAAGTACTTACTATCATAGGTGGCGGATACATAGCATGCGAGTTAGCGCATTTTTTTGGTTCTTTAGGGACAGAGATTCACATAGTCCAACACAAAGAAAGATTGATACCATCAGAGGATCAAGATGTTTCCAAAAAAATAACGGAATTATATTCTAAAAAGTATAATTTGCACTTGGATTGTACGGCTCAATCTGTTTTGAGGAAAGATAGTATGTATCATATCAAAACAAGAAATTTATTTGGTAATGTTATAGAAATAGTTTCAGATCAGCTGCTTATTGCTGCAGGTAGAACACCAAACTCAGATAGTCTTGATCTAGAAAAAACCGGCGTAAAGACAAATGATAAGGGGTATATCACAACAGATGACTATCTCGAAACAAATGTCAAAGGGATATTTGCACTTGGAGATGTTATTGGCCGTTATCAATTTAAACATAGTGCGAACCTTGAAGCTCAATACGCTTATCATAATATCCTAAATCAAAATAAAAAGATAGCTGTTGACTATACCGCAATGCCCCATGCAATTTTCTGTTCTCCTCAGGTTGCCGGAGTGGGTTTTACTGAGCAGGAACTAAATCGTATGAAGGTAAAGTATAAAAAATCGTACTATAGATATATCAATACCGCAATGGGTAAAGCTATATTAGATGAAGAAGGATTCGTGAAGTTCATGATCAACGCAAAGAATAAGGAAATACTCGGTTGTCATATGTTGGGAAGCGAGGCATCAATTCTCATTCATGAAGTGATACCCATTATGCGAAATGGGAATGGCACAATTGATAAAATTGTGAACTCCATTCATGTTCATCCAGCACTGTCGGAAGTTGTCGCAAAAGCTGCATTTGAGCTAATGTAAGTTGAGTCAGTATTTTCTTAATATTATCCAGGCGACAAATGCATTCTATTCTGGAATTTAAGTCTGGAGGGGACTCATGCGTAGCTCAACCAGTATGTGTAGGTAAATTCTACCTGTATTATGAACAAAATATTTTTAACTGAATTTTCCTACTTTAAAGAGAATCGTAAGTATGGTGAAAAGTAGAATATATTGAGAAGCATGTAGAAATAACATAGTATGGGGGCTACAGAATTCATCACTCGTCTGCGGCAGCTTCTGAGTTTTGCCACAGTTAACTTCTAGTAATCTCAGAATAGATATGAATAAATTGCAGAATTGTGGATTTCAGCATATGTCTTTCTACATTTTACTCATTAACTGGACTGATCAGGGGATAAAGAAAATAAAGGATTCACCGGATCGCTACACTGCATTTAAAAGGTCAGTTGAGAAGGCCGGTGGAAAAATTGTGGGTGCCTACTATACGTTTGGAGAGTATGATGTAGTATTGATCATTGAAGCAGCTAGTGATGATACGGTATTGTCAATTATGCTAGGTATAGGATCCTATGGAAATGTACGGAGTAAGACGCTACGAGCATTTACTGCTGATGAAGGCAAAACGATCATTGATGAACTTCCATAACAATTTCTCACTAAGCTAAAAGTTCGATTCAAATATTCGTACCTTTTGTACACAATTCATATGAACGTACTATAAGCAATGTTTCCATAGTATAATATTGTATGTTCTTAAGCTATCTCTTAGATTCTTTATCTATTCTGTTTCATAATACACCATACTAGTTTTACATTCCGTTTCTAGATGAGCATATGAAGAATGGTCTAATCATGTCCTTGCGAATTCCCTAGACATTAATACCACTTTTTCTTATGTCATCCATGGTTGATAGTAAAGATAGGGTCATGACGAGTTTAAATAACCCAATGAACGACTGTACCTAAATTATTATTTATTTAATCACTAAAGCATAATTTTCGGGTTTATTCAACTATGACCTGAACTGGACTGCTAAGAATGCTAGAAAGACGACACTACGTTAATTGGCCAATCCTATTGAAGCGTATCCTCCACCCTTACAATTTGGAAAAAGAATAATGGGTTATAGCTTGCTTAACTGCGTGGTGCTGGTTAGTAGTAATCAAACTAACAATAACTCGTAATCATAAGCTCTATTATAATGATGATCTAAAGTTGATCTATTATGTCACTTGGGATGGATCTCTTCTTCCCAATTACTTTAACAATTTCACTCCAGATGGCATCATTAACCCCACCCATACCCTTTATCTTCTCTAAGA
>JALZOS010000006.1 GCA_030913755.1 Thermoproteota archaeon
TCTTAGAAGAAGTGCTAAATCTACAAAATCTTTCTTAGCTATAGGGGCAGCAACTTCTGATAACTCTTCCTGTGTTAGTTTATCGATAATCCTACTCATAGCAGACCTTGGAAAATGAAATAATCTAGCTTGACCGGCATATCTGTGCCAATCTAGGTGTTCTTTGAGGATTTGGTTCACTAAAGTGTTCAGACTCACTTGTTTCTTATTCGATTCTTCCCTCAGTTCACCAACGGTATTTGAAGGAAGTCTAAATGTGACACCCTCTGAGGTTTTTTTCCCTTTTTCTTTCATTAGTAGAATCACATTCCTGAAACGTCCAAATATATTACAGAGCAGAATTAACGAAGGGATTCGAAATATCAGGAATTTGTAGAAAGTAATAACAACTTTAGCCAGTCATGATATGTATGATCTCATCAAGATATGTAATTTAAAGAATTCGAAGAATATTGAATATTACTGAAGCATTGAGTGACTCAGTAAAATGTCCCTTTGAGAGTACTACTAGAACAATGTCGATTCGAATCAAGGGATTCCAAGAACGTATATAATTACGATCAAATATGATATTAGAGAGGGAACGTCATCGAAACAACAGAGTTCAAAAAGTAAAAATATTGGTATCGCATGTCCAGTCATTGAAGTAGGTTCACTTTCGGACAAACTTAGTCCACCTCAGTAAACGATCCCACAATCTAAGTAATGTGAATACAGACTAATATTGGCGTTAGACATCTTTGGCCTTCATAGTCTCTTCATGAAGTTCTATCGCGTCTTCTCCATATGCTTCAATTACGTAGAGCGAGCCAGTATCATCTGTAACTTCCACAAAATAATATTTTAATCCGTCACGTGTTATGTGAATCTTGCTAGATAACTTTGTTATTCTTCTCCCTCTACCACCTTCCGCTCTTAGCGTCAACAACTCTCGGAGAGCCAATATGCTATTATTATATAATACTTGGTTTTCACCCTCCCACTCCACTTCTTTTAAACTATGACTCTTGCTATTCAGAAAATTCATATCGAACCAAGGTTTACTGAATTTCTTAATGACAGGTATAACCCAGAACAGTTGAGCTATACCTGATACTATAAAGAATATCGTAAGATTTATGGGCATTAGCGTAAAAATATTGGAACTTTTGCGAGGTGTAATATACCAGCTATGAACGTAGATGCAGCGGCAGTATAGAATAATATCTTTTTGTCAAGAGTAGTACACTAGTTTGGTGACAGTTTTTCATTCTTTTTTCATGGCACTTTCATCCATGTAACCTATTTCCCAAAGATGTCCATTAATGTCCTCAAAACTACGTCCATACATCCATCCATGATCCTGCGGATCTCTAGATTCCCTGCCTCCAGCTTCTACAACCTTGTTTATCATTTGATCTACTTCCTCTCTGCTTTGTGCGGATAATGCGACTATCGCTTCTGTATTTTTTGTAGTATCAGAAATTTCCTTCTTTGTAAAAGTTTTAAAAAACTTTTCTACCAAGAGCATTACAAATATGTTTTCACCAACAATCATGCAGGTTGCATTCTCATTAGTAAATTGAGGGTTAAATGTAAACCCAAGTTTGGTAAAGAACTCTATTGTTTTATTTAGATCTTTTACTGGTAAATTCACAAAAATTTTTGTTATCATTTTTCAGGTTATAGATTGAAGATTATAAATACTTTGAGTATTCCGGTGAACCAAATAGAGTGATAGATTTTATAGTATTTATTTTCAGCATCTCGTCAGATTCTATTCTTAATCCAGTGAGTTACAAATTAAAATTTAAAAGATATGGTGTGAACAAAGTGGCATGTTATTTGATTGTGCTATTATTGGTGGGGGGCCTGCAGGTTTAAATGCTGCTCTTGTTTTAGGACGAGCAAGGCGGAATGTTATTTTGTTTGATAATAACAAACCTAGAAATTCTGTTACACAAGAATCTCACGGATTTATCACCAGAGATGGAATCAAACCTACTGAATTTAGACAAATTGCTCATAAGGAAATAAGTAGGTATCCTTCAGTTGAATTGAAAAATATTGAAGTAACATTAGTAAACAAAAAGCAAATAACATTTGAATTGGTAACATCAATGGGTGAAAAATATCAATCAAAAACCATAATTATCTCTACAGGTTTAAAAGAGATTTTACCAAGCATAGACAATATTTCTGACTTCTATAGCAAGAGTCTATTTAGTTGTCCTTACTGTGACGGATGGGAATTAAAGGACAAGCCTTTGGTAGTTATTGTAGATGAACAAAAACAAGGTTTCCATTTCACTCAGATAATTTATAATTGGAGTAAAGATTTGGTCGTATGTACTAACGGTAAAATAGTTCACAGTACTGAAC
>JALZOS010000023.1 GCA_030913755.1 Thermoproteota archaeon
CTAGCTGCATTACAATCAGTGCTTATAGCCACAGCCCTTACCGCAACCAGTATTGCAATATCTGTTAGAGTGCTAACAGAATTAGGGAAGATGCAGACAATGGAGGCTAGGCTAATCTTAGGTGCTGCCATAGTGGACGACATACTAGCAATTGCTGTTTTGTCTGTAGTTATCACAATGGTACAAACATGCAATATGACCCCAAATATTTTAGATACTACGTTCCTCATTTTAAAGATATTAGGAATATTTGTGGCATTGCTTATTGGAGCAATATTCATTGTTCCTAAAATATTACGCGCAGAAAGATTATGGAAATCAAGAGGCAGTATAGAGGGTATTGTTACTGCTTCATTCTTTGGCGCTTCAGGAATAGCTGCCTTGGTGGGTTTATCTCCCATCGTAGGAGCTTTTGCTGTAGGGATGGCGGTAGCTGGCAGTAAAATAATCAGACGAGTTGAAGAGTATGTTGATAAATTAGAGATAATTTTCGCTCCTTTATTCTTTGCAATAATAGGGGCGCAGGTTGATCTTACAGGAGTAAATTTGAATGTGTTGTTTCTTTCCTCAATAATTATTACAGTAGCAATTGTTACCAAATTAATTGGGTGTGGACTACCTGCAATGATCTTCTTGAAAGATAGAACAAAATCAATGAAAGTTGGAATAGGCATGATTTCAAGAGGCGAAGTTGGGCTTATTGTAGCAGGAATCGGTGTAACGTCTGGTGCATTATCTTCCAATATTTATACAACTGTAATTATAATGGTTGCAATTACCACTATTATTACCCCATTATGGCTAAAGAGGGCATATAGTAAAGAACGAAGCTGTCCTAATAGAATCTGATCAATACCAGGAAGTCGTAAGTGGCAGAATTGGCTTCATTATTTGGTCATTTAATATTAGCATTTTTGTTTGGTTTGAAGCAACATATTTCTCATTTTATTTTTCTTTTCAAAATAATTTGATTGTTACGCAATAGAAGCTTCATCGACATAACACCATTTCCAATTCTCGCCAGGCTCAAAGGACCTTATGATAGGGTGACCTGTTGATTTAAAATGCTTCGTTCCATGTTTATTTATAGAAGAATCACAACAACCCACATGACCACAGGTTAGGCACAAACGCAAATGTACCCACTCTGATCCCATTTTTAAACATTCTTCACATCCTTTAGTTCTCGCCTGAATGTTCGGATTAACTTGGTCAAAATGAGTACACGAGTTTACAGACATACTTGTGGCATAGTTTTGTACTTATTAAAGTAATGACTTGTTGGTAACTCTTAACTCAGAGCTGTAGCTATGTATGTTATCTTGTTTTGCACTACAAATAAAATGTAGCCTTAACAAATAAAAAAGCCGGTTTAAATTTTCGTTAGTGGCCGCAGCCACATCCTCCATGTCCAGCTTCGTGACCGTGCTCGTGACTCTGACCTTTAGCCGAACCTTCAAGGCAGGACGGACACATAGTATTCCCGTTTTCAGACATGAACATAGTTCCACAAGTACCACACTTTAGCTTTTGAAGACCTTCCATAACTTCATAGAAATATCATCCATAATTAATGCCTTTCTGACTATGAAAATGCTCCATCTAGTCATTTTCCTTAGCAACATCGGAATATGAACCAGCCTATGTTGCCAATATCATCTCACGTATCTTTTCTTCCAAATTATGTAAGACCTAGCATTATTTTCTGTGGTGTCAGCGAGGCGTTTGTATCTCCTTCCAAATTCCGTTGCCCAGGTCCGCAGATATTTATTCTTATGAAATGACAATAATTAATTTTGGTCGGAGATCAAATCTAGTACATAGATAATAACACATGTTCGCAGGATTAAAGTACAACCTTTAACTTGAGCTTATTTTGACGGGCCTCTACATGCAAAAATACACGACAGATTCAATCACCTACAAAGATGACCATACTCGTAAACTTCGAAGGTCTCCTTATCCAAGCCGCTGGTCATTCTATAGATCCAAATTCATTTTATAATCCTAAAACTGATAACTAATCCAAATGAAGGGCCATTATTTTATCCTTCCACCAAATGCATCATGCAGAATTGACAGCCCATTATCGATTTCATCGCCTGTGATAATTAATGGTGGCATTATTCTAATAGATCTCTTGCCTGCAGGCAATACCAGAAGACCATTCTTGAACAGGATCCTTACTATTCTATCTCTAAGGCTTTTTTGATTTAATTCGATACCGATCATTAATCCAATACCTCTAACATCAATAACATCGCCGCTTCCGACCAATTCGCCCAAACCCCTCAACAATTTCTCGCCCTCTATTTGTGCATTTCTAAGAAGACCTTGCGATTCGATCGTCTCTATGATTTTGCATCCTACTGCCATATCAATTCTGCTTCCAGCTCCCCACGTACTAGAAAGTACTCCTGGCTCATTTGGATCAAACAATTTGTCATAAACAACTGCTCCCACCTGCAATCCTTTGCCTACCGTCATTATATCAGGCTCAATTCCATAATGCTGATATGCCCACCAGCTGCCTGTCCTGCCCATTCCGGATTGAACTTCGTCTATAATCAGAGGAACATTATATTGACTGGCCATCTTCTTTAAATTGCGTACAAATTTCTTACTTGCAATATTTAAACCACCTTCACCTTGAATAACTTCGCTTATAATGAACGCCACCTTGTATAGTTTTAATAAATTCTCTAGAGAATCAATTTCAACATCTGCATCTGAAGTGCAAAACTTGATCCTCTTCACTGGTAATTCTGGAAAGTTAGCCTTCTGTATCTCTTTACTGAATGTAAAACTAAGGGCTCCAAGTGTTCTGCCATGGAAGGCGTTAATACAAGATATACCTGGTAGGGCACCCATCTTTTTATAGGCTATTTTTATTGCATTTTCAACCGCTTCTGCACCACTATTTATGAGAAATAGTTTACTATTTCCACGAGACACGGAAAGAAGCTTCTGGGCAATTTGAGCATGCTCTTCGCAATAAAAATCTTGTCCAGCAATTTTGTGGGATCCGTTACTAGAATATTCCTTTAGAACTTCCATAATTGCCGGATGAGAGTATCCTAAAGGGCACGATCCAATGTTAGATGTAAAATCAAGAAATTTGTTGCCATCGATATCTTGCAATATGCATCCTTTTCCAGTTTTGATTACAAGTGGATAAGTGTAAGTAGAGGAGTAGGAGGTGTTTTTTATATCATTAATGATCTTGGTTGCCCGTGGACCGACGGAAGTAATCATAAGACTCCTTAATGAAATGTGTCAAGCATATTAGAAGATTCTTGTCTCTTTTCTAATACAAATGTTTAGTTTAGGTTGATTGACAGGAAGATAAGTTGTTGCAAGTTTCATGAAGTGGAGTTTCTATAACGAATTTTTCTAAAATGATTTGATCCCATCATTAATCCATGTTTAAACGATATCGGAGTCTTCCCTCGTTATCCCGAATGGAAGATAACAGTACTTCTTATGATCAGCAAGTTTGCTCGTGATCGTTATCACTTAATTAAGGAGGTCTTCTTAGCCAGTTTTGGGATACGGGACCATTGGCAAATAAAAAAATAGCAAGAATCATATCTAAGCATT
>JALZOS010000058.1 GCA_030913755.1 Thermoproteota archaeon
AATGCTGATGATGGAACAATTGTCACGCGCAGGCGAGTGAGAAAAGGGTACAGCAATATTGTTGCCGTAGGAGGCGACGGTACAATCAACGAAGTTGCCAATGGATTTTTTGATATCTAACCAAAAAATAGATCTGCCATCGATTATACTAAATTCAAACCTGCGTCTAGCTAAAACCCCATTAATCCAAAGGGCGTTTTCTGGATTGTACCATCAGGAAGTCGGAATGTGCTTGCAGCATCGCTTGGACTAAAACATCAAGGTAATGAATCCTTTATGCGTACACTCTCTTTATTCAATGTTCGTCAGGGACACTCAGGAGAGCATTTTGATAACCACATTACTAGTAACTTCTTTAATGTTTATTCTTCTTCTGATTGGTCTCAACACGAGGGCAATTGCGGAGGATTACAATTTGGCTGCAGTTGGCGACGTAAGTTGCGGCGTAGAAGGTAAAAAAACACTAAATGCCATTGGAAAAACAAATCCAGAATTTGCATTATTCCTCGGAGATTTGTCGTATAAGAAAAATTCTGTAAAGTGTTTTTTTGATGCTACCAAGTCTTCGGGAATCAAAACAACCGCATGTGTAATTGGAAATAATGATGACCGAAGTTCAACTGCTACGAAGGCGGCCCTTAAGTTCTGTAATCTTCCCAAATCAGGTTATAAATCACTGAGCTTCAAAGGTGACTTGTACATCTTCATGAATTCGGAGATAAGTTTCAAGAAAGACTCATCACAATACAAATTTATCTTATCAGCCTTAAAGAGTGATGCTGCAAAGAATGCAAGGTACATAATTGTAGTAATACATAACCCATTTCTGAGTTGCCAGTGTTCGCATGACGCAAGAGCGTTCTCAACATATCATTGGCTATTTTCCAAATATGGCGTAGATCTGGTACTACAGGGACACAACCATAATGTTCAATACTATAAAGTAGAATCAATAATCTATCAGGTTTCAGGGGCCGGCGGCAGAAGTCATTACGCCCTGGGACCTACACCAAAACCAACGTTCTTTCAAAATGATAATATTTATGGATTCAGCGAGATCAAATTAAGTGATGACGATATACATGGTGTATTCTATAGCAACACTGGAAAAGCAATTTCTGGATCTGATTTTACAGTGAGCCAGAAGAAATGCTCTCTCACAGCCTCGCCCGGATCGCCAGTGTCTCCGTTTTAGCCCCAACCCGTTGACGAAACGATCGATTAAGAGTATCATGCGGTTCATATAGACTAAAAAAGATAGCATTTTACTAACTGTATGCTCCTATGGTATACTTATGGATAACGATAAATTGTAGGTCGTACCATCTAAGTATAGGGAATATTCTACAATGGCAATAATTTCTGTCTACAAACGAAATTCGGAGTTTAAAGACTGCTCTGAACTAGTAGAAGAACTGGGTAATTTGGGACTAAATGATACTCTGCAAAAGTATTACAATAAACCATTTGAAAAGGAAGCGAAGAGTATAGTCGCAGGGCCTAGTTTCTTGCAATTCTTGAACAGATTATTCCAAATTCAAATTACAACAGGAGATATCATACAATTACAATCCTCAAATCTCAGTAAATACTACATGCTCTCAGCAACTGGAACATGGGATGAAATAATCGAATTACAATAATACTTACTCAATCATCTATTCATTTCTTTGTCAGAAACCTGAACACAACAGTATCTGTCGTTGCTAATATTTCTAACTGGATAGTTGAAATTATCACAGAATCACGACAGCAGATAATGATGAATTGGTAAAACGCTATATCACGAAGTCCAAAATAGAATGATCATAAAATCATTGCATTTATCTTATTTCTTACCCCAAAACAACTTAAGTTGATGACAAAAATCGCAGTGCTCTGGCTCGGATAGTTATACCGTGCAAGATTTAGTAAAGAAACTTAAAGACAATACATGGATAATTCATATAAACTTCTTAACCTAGCTAGTAGATATGGTCTTAAATACGCTGATCTATGTCGCATTAGTGATTATTGTTCTAATCATAATTGTTGTCCTGCTTAGATTCCTATTCGGTGTCCTCTTTGTCATACCCATAACGATAGAACATCCGGCAAATATGCTCCTATTGACAAGAGCGATTCCTATCAATTAAATGATTAGTTCACTTTGTATGTGTGTTCTAAATGACAAGGATTTTTTATCTATATGCGCCGGCAAATCTACTTTATTCTGATGTAGTCGAGTTATGTCACTAACCATCTATTCAGGATTTAAACTAGTAAATAGACGTATCATTAGAAACTTCGGTACTGTTCATAGTCTTCACCTGATTGCTCAATTCTCTTATTGCTTTCACTCCATCTGATTTTACAAATATTTGGTGTAGACCTGCACCTACAGGCTGACGAGTTATCCGGATTACCATGATTTTCATTGAAATTTGCACATGATGAAATATTACTTGTCGCATGAAAAGAAGTAGTACTAATAGTACTAAAGTACGAATAGCTGAAGGATTTGTGTGGAAAGTTGCCGAGATGGCAAAGTCAAAGATAGTGCGAAACCAAACACCAAACTTGAATTTTGATGATTCTGGACAGCGGACAGAGGCGCTTGTGTAGAATTTAATGGCCCATGATTTGGGATTTGCCCGTTCACTTTATTGTATATAAGTTACTAAAAGGGGATTCCAATATTTGGTTGTACAGTTGATTTAAAAGAACTCATCAAGCTCAAATATTCCAAAAGGACTCAAGGCTAAGAAATTATTCTCTGTAAGTTACAGGTAAATAAAAAAGGGTTGAAAGTTGATCTCACGTTACTTTCGTTGTCGTTGTTGTATTCGTTGTCGTTGTTGTATTCGTTGAAGTAGTGCCTGAAATCTGTCCTCTGATTTCTCCATCTGGGAATGCCTCAGTGTGAACATTTGTGTATGTCTCTCCGTTCTGCATTGCTCTCACTAAATCGGATATAGCCTTACCTTGCATTGGACCCTGTAGATCAGCCACAGTGAAGTTTGCTTGCGCAAATGTTCCATCAACAGGTCCTGTGGCGTTGTCTAACTGTTCGAACAAAACTACAACCTCACTTCCATTCTCTCCTACTTTTCCAAGATGTATATGAGCCGCGGTTACCTTGTCCAATCCAGTTGCGTTTACCTGGTATGCTACACTATCATTCGTTGGCTTATACCATGCCCACCCCTTCGCAGTGGAATTATTTGGTGGGACTTCGTCCTTCCCACTGAGACTGGCGTTATAAGCCTGTTCCTGTGCATATGTTGAACTAAGTAGAGTAGTCATTATTCCAATTGAAGAGACTGCCCCAATCAACAAAGTCATTGATAGAATACGATGTTTAGACATCATTGAGTATGTACATGCAATCAATATTATATAAGAGTTTACTATATAATGATTATCAAGTGACTGACTCTACCTCTCGTTTCCTCGTCATCACTTGGAAAGGGTCCAGGCAAACCCGAGGAACCATCGACGATGACACCTCCAGGTACGAAAGGACAAACCGGCAGTCAGGTACCTTTACCTCCTGTTACTCAATTTCTATTTAGAAAGTCGTGTATCAACTGCGCTTTGTTTATTCCACTTGTTGCCATTGATGCGGCTTTTGATTCTCTCTTGATGACATTACGACCTCGTGTTAGGACATCGAATAGTTCTTGATGAAATTTGTCCATTTGTTTACTAGAGAAACTATAATACCTTCTACGATTTAAATCAAATCTTAGTCTATGCTAAGAATAAGAGATAACGGCACGGTAAAAGAACTCAATATTCCTAAAGATAAACTGGAAGTGCTTGAAAAGATTGTATCTTCGAAGAAAATTATGGACAAAACCAAACACGCTACAATCAGAAAACTAACAGATGGTTCTCCTTGTTGTATCTGTGATGGTATCCCTGCTTTCGAGGTTAGTTTTCCATTTCATGAGGGTGGTGCTACCAGGATTGAGAGGTACTGCAACAAGTGTATAGAGCGGGTTTATTCTAGGGAACAGGTTCTATAGTATTCTCCCGTATCACAAATAAT
>JALZOS010000088.1 GCA_030913755.1 Thermoproteota archaeon
CTTCAGTACCCAACCCTTGTCCAACTAAGGCTGCTGTTACAGCCAACATTTCTCTCATTCCTGGCCCACCTTTCGGTCCTTCATATCTTATGATAACAACATCGCCTTTTTTGATCCTTTGCAGTGAAATTGCTTCAAATGCTTCCTCTTCTGAATTGAATATTTTAGCACGTCCTTCAAATTTCGTGCTTTCCAGACCAGCAATTTTTATTACAGCTCCCTCAGGTGCGAGTGTGCCATAAAGAATTTTGAGCGTTCCTTGCGGATGAATTGGCCTTTCGCATTTCTTTACCACAGATTCCCCAGACCTAGTTCCTAATGATACCGTCTCTAGGTTTTCTTCCATCGTCTTTCCAGTGACTGTTAATACATCACCATGAACAAGTCCTTGTTTTAGTAAACGTTTTAAAATGAGAGGAACACCACCAACTCTGTCAAGGTCAACCATTACGTATAGTCCGCCAGGTCGCATATCTGCAATGTGAGGAGTACGTTTACGTATTCTTTCAAAATCCCGTAGAGTTAATTTTACTCCGATCTCTCTAGATATTGCAATGAGGTGTAAGACCGCATTTGTCGAACCTCCTATGGAGTTTACAATGGTGATTGCGTTTTCAAATGATTCAAATGTCAGGAGATCCTTTGGCCGGATGTTGTTCTCAAGGAGATCGAATATTTTTTTTCCAGTTTCGTAACAAATCTGATGCCTTCTCTCGCTTTCAGCAGGAGGACCGGCGCTGCCTGGCAATGCTATCCCCAATGCTTCACTAACACATGCCATTGTATTTGCTGTATACATGCCAGCGCACGAACCCGCAGAAGGACAAGCCACATTTTCTAGGCTCGTTAAATCTTCAATAGTCATTTTTCCAGCATCAAACGCCCCGACGGCTTCGTATACATCCTGTACAGTGACAGCTTTTCCGTTCCACATTCCAGGTAATATAGTCCCGCCATAGACGAAGATAGATGGTAAATTTATTCGCGCCATGCCCATTATCGTTCCAGGCAAACTCTTGTCACAACCAGAAATACCAACGAGTCCATCATATCGGTGAGCTCTCATCATGAGTTCTATAGAGTCAGCAATAACCTCTCTGCTAACCAACGAGGCCTTCATTCCCTCGTGACCCATTGCTATTCCATCCGAAACTGAAATGGCTGTAAATTCCCTGGGAGTACACCCAGAGTCTTTAACACCGTTCTTTGCAAATTGCGCAAGATGTCCTAGATGAATGTTGCAAGGAGTAGCTTCATTACAAGTCGAAGACACCCCAACCATTGGTTTTGACAAATCTGCATCATTTAATCCCATTGCCTTATACATGGCTCTGTGAGGAGCCCGCGAAGGACCATCTACAACTGTTCTGCTAACTAACAATTCATTATATCAAGAAAATTAACATATTTTAATATTTTAAGATCCTGCACTATCTAATAAATACAATCGTGCCTAGTCCAAAATCGCTATTACTTTAATCCCATCAATTCCTTCTACCTTAAATAATGTTTCACACATTCCACATTCTGCATTTCCATTTGCAATGTCACGGGCGGAGATATCTTCATTTTTATAATCGCATTTAGGACAATTAAATGTGAAATTTAATTCAAAATGATTTAATTCGATTGTTTCTGGCATTTACTATCTAAGACAAATTCTGGTGTATTTAAAAGTCACGACACGATGAGGGTGTATTAACTGATCTAAAAGATTAAATCATGAATTACTGTGGTACTTTTACAAAATGACATGAAAACAAATTCTTGCATTTTTTGCTCGATTGTTACAGGTTTCTTGAAAGCTGCAGTGGTGTATGAAAATTCTTCATTTATTGCGTTTTTGGATAGATATCCTTTTACCCTTGGACACACTCTAGTAATACCAAAAAAGCATTTTGAGGACATTCTCCGGATGTCTGAGACAGAAGTTGGAAGACTGTATTGCATGGTCTCTCTTATTGCAAAGGCAGTTTCGAAGACAGTGAAAGCAGAAGGTCTCAATATTGGCCAAAATAATGGACGTGCGGCAAACCAAATAGTCCCACATGTCCATGTTCACATAATTCCCAGATTCATAAATCAGCAGAATATGAATGGCAGATGGCCTTCAAGGCGACCTGCGAAAGATGAGGAATTAGAAGAACTATCTGAAAAAATAAAATCAGTACTGCTTACCGCCGATAGTGAAGGGTGAGTAATTCTGAGAATGTGTAATGCAAATCAGGTAGCTGTCTTTTGCCTTTTTTCATGATATGTTATCCGTTATCTTGGGGTAAACCGAAGGATTCCTCCTATGCCTCCAAGGCTTGCTAATTGAACCCCCTCCTCTGTTTTGGAAGAAATCACTTCCATTCTTGTCCCAGTCATCTGTGATAATTCTTCAAGCACGTCTACAATATCCTTCTCTGATATAGTAGAGTCGGTTGCCCTGCAGTTTGGACACGACTCCGACATTGTTTCTTGTTTTGTATTTACCAAATTCATCCTCTCGACATACTTGCTTCTGACGTCGTTACATCTATTGCATCTGGCTTCAATTTTGATAAATGGGATTTCGTCAATGATCATGAGAGTATCAACTATTCCACTTTCGAGTGATTTCAAAACGTCGTGAATTCCATATATGGCCAATCCCTTTCCCGAGTAAACTTCACTCATGAATTTCTTCATCAATTTTTTCTCTTCCATCAGCCGGTAGTCAGCTAGGATCCCCTGGGAATTTAGCTTGTCCACAATTTCCCTTATTCCTTCATCCCCAGAATATGAGCAGTCCATAGTGACAATTATGTTATTTTGAAGTCTATAGTCAAGGTGTTCCGCTTTGAGGAAATTCTCCTTCGTAGGTCCAGGACCTCCTACAATCAGACCGCTAACCTTGTGATGTTCAATGAAAACTTTGTAGGCATGGTTAGCCACTCTGTGGTAATATTCGTTTAATTCATTATCGCGAAGTCTTTCAAACCTTCTTGCTGACTGGCCACCCTGTCTATGCTTTCCTGCAACTCCAGAAGTCATGCTGTCTATAGCTTCCCAACGATCCCCCGTCAATATTCCCAATCCAGCTTCCTGGTTATCAATAGCGATCAAACCTATTACTCTCTCATCTTTCATCATTTCTTTGATGTGCTCTGTCCAAAAATGGTCATCGCATCTATAGAGATTAATTTGAATTGGCTTGGGAGGATTAACAGGATATAATTCAATTTTTTCATTACCGATCCCTTTACTGTTTGGGATAGCGCCACAGAAGATAGCCAGACCATTTTCTGGGGTTTCTCTGAAAAGTTTCAGATGCTCTATTGTCCTACTGAGAGCATCTTGAACATGTGTCCTAGTCAAATCAGATTTAATATTTGATGCCGTTCCAGCTTCATTTCTTAGTTGAGCAATTACTTCGAAGATGGGCCTTCTTGGAGGAATATAGACTGTAACGAGTTCTGTTCCGTGACCAGTAATGGCGGATAATTGATTTATCATCTTAGTAAGTTTGTATTTCCTGACTGAATCCCACTTGTCTTGGTGGGTGCCTTGACTCATATTATTTACAATAGGGTTTTTTTGGATGAGCATAATATAAGGTTATCAAACAGGTACTACACATCACAGGGAAGGCAGCATAATTGTTTAATTGTTTCTTCAATCTTTATTTCACATATTTGTCCTTAATCATGGTAGCACGTTTTCGCACATGATTGCATTCATTCTCTGCAAACCGTTACGCCGATCACGTCTGCAGTCTATTTATGCGGGCCATATCTTTTTAGATTGTTGCATCAGACCACAACAGGCAATCTCATTTCTAGTAACTTGAATCCATCTTGAGTAATTAGTGGAAAGATAGCCGGATTTCAGTTTTTTTTCCGACTCGAGCACAGAGGCTCAGGGACAATATATTCATCTTTTAGATCAATATAAAAACTGTGCTAGCACACAGGATTCATATCAATGCTACCAAGAATAGATTACATCAAACAGGCTCGAACTAAATTGGGCATGACTCAACGCGAACTCGCATCTTTAGCGGGTATCAGTACCTCAATGATCAATCAGATTGAGTCAGGAAGATGTAAACCAAGTTATGAGACCGCAAAAAAAATCTTTGAACTTCTTAGTACTCAAGAAGGTAAGACTGCATTAAAAGCCAGAGACATATGCCGAATGAAAGTTATTTCTGTTCAAAAGTACGAAACATTGCATTTAGCCATAGAAAAAATGAGAGAGAATTCGATAAGCCAAATTCCCGTGTTTGACGGAACAAAGGTTGTAGGCCTTCTAAGCGAAGACGTTCTTGCTCGAAATATAATAGAAAAAGAGGAAAAGAATTTTCTTCGTATGCCTATTGTAGACGTAATGGAGCCTCCCCCGCCGATAGTGGACCTCTCGACGCCGGCCAAGGCACTCATACCGTTGGTACGATTTACAAAATGCGTTCTTGTGAGTGAAAAAGGAGAAGTCATCGGTATCATAACCGTCAGCGATACGCTAAAAATGGTCGAATAAGTCGACCGAGGCTCTCACGTATGATCCTCTAATTTTTCAAGGCCTATGCAACAATCCGCATTCTTTAAACAATCATTGCAGATGCTAACTTCTGCGTCTTCAGGTAGATCGCATTCGCATAGGGCACATTTTCTCTTATTAACAGAAGGGCCGTTCATCAACTTATATTGGTTATGTCAAGTTAGATATATTAATTATCAGAAAAACTATTAATTTATTGGGGTCTCAATATAGAAGACTAAATTCACAATTATCTATTCTGAAGTGCATTCATTTCTGTCGTAAGAGGCATATTTTTAAAGTTTAAAACGGGCCGTCCGACCATACCTGAAGCTATTTGGAATCTTTAATGCTTAAGTCTATTCATGCGTTTGAAGTCTTGAAGCACCCATTTAGTAACCCATATTAATCCTGCAATTGGAAAACTTCCTATTAATAGATAAGGAAAGATTGCTAGCACTATTGATGGAGAAAATATGTCCATTGCCTAGTTGAATAGAATACCGATATATGAAATTTTGTTTCTAACCTGATCGGATATCACTATTGAAGTGAATTAGTGCAATTTGTTACTCGCTAGGATAGACTATACTAACCTGACTAGTGTCTGATTGTGAACGGATTATTCCGGAGACAAGTATTGATCCGAATCTGCAATAAGTGAAAAATTCCTTATCTTATGAGACTCTTCTTTCTTGTCCATGAGTATGCTGAAACTCGCTGAGTAACCAGTGGTGATATTTACTGGTTCTGCCATGGCCTTAGTTATTTCAATTATTTTTCCATTTTTGTCATAAAAAGCCGAGATTATAAGAGAATTTGTTGCAGTTTCATTTCCGTCGTTCACCACTTTTCCATATATATAATAAAAACCAAAAATGTCTAAGCGCGGTCTAACGGATGTGAACTCCAGTAAATAGTTCTTTTCTACTCCTCTGTCGCTCTTGATTTGAAGTGAAAAATCATGTACGTTTCTCGCAACATTTTTGTCTAGTAATAACAATTCAAATGGTGAGGTATATCCACTATTAAGATTTCTTATAGCTGTACTTGCACTTGCATTACCGATCGGTATTCCCAGGACATCAAAAAAAGTTGCAAAAATAATTATATTTTCTGTTGGTTCATTAGAAATATTTTTTAGCTCCCCAAATAGATGCAAATATCCATAATTATCTAGTATTGTGTTCGTTCTTAGAACCATAAAATCAGTTTGGGAGTTTGAATATGCCGTATCTACACTGGCAATCATGATGAAAAATACAAAAAGTGGAATTCCTAATTTCGTTTTACGTGATTCCTCCTATCATCGAATTTCATTCGTGAATCATCAGGTCCTAGACATACCTTATTCAATAGTCCTAAAATACTTGACTCTCCTTATATCCTTGAAGGATTTTACCAATGCATCATGAATATTTTTGTAATCTTATGGATATTTCAGGTTTCATTCTAGGATAAGCAGATTTTACAAGTAATTGAAATTAAAGCATAGTATCATACGTCCTCATAGGCTGCTTGTCTACCACAACCTGATATTACTCTCTTAACTTCTGGAATTGGCCCCAGTTGATTACTTAATTATTCCAGGTAGAGTCGACGTCAATGTGTTGGGTAAGAATTAGGAAAACTGAGACCATCCCCAAGGAAATAGAGACAGTGCCAGCTACGATCATTTTTAGTTTTAAGTAATGAGCTCTTCAAATACATGTTATTAATGACTCACGACATAAGTTTGGAGACAAGGTCTTCCTTCCAAACCTGTCAATTCACGATCATATTTTCAGACCGCAGATCGTCAATAGCTACTCTGAACCGAAATGTTTTCTATTTTTTTCCATGTAGTGTAGCCACTATGGTCCGTTAGTTGTACTGCGTAAAGATCGTGAAGCTGCCTTCTGATCTCGTCTGATTCCAAAAATTGTTTTGCGTTTCGGAACCTGTCTCTTTTTTCGATCAATTGCTCTATCTTTAATTTTTCTCCATCATCAACTTCTAAGACTTTCAGACCCAGTATTTCCAGCATGATATCTACGAGTGGTAATATAATTGAGCACATTTGTTGTGTCAACATGTCAAGAGAGCTCAATTTGTTTACTTGATATACAAGTTTAAGGAATGAGCTTATGGCAAGCGATGTATTCATGTTAGCGTCCAGTGCGTCCTTAAAATCAACCATACTTTGATCTGTGATTCTAAATTCTTCAGTAGTTTGTCCCTGTTTTTTTGTTGTTCTAAGTTCGTAAACACAATGTTCGATTTGTCGCCATTTCTGCAAGGCCTCGGAAAGCGTCTCATCGGTGTAATCTAATGGCTTAGAATAATGAGTAGTAAGAAGGTACAGTCTAAGGGTATTGGGACCCCATTTTTTTATAGCCTTTTTTACGGTGATTATGTTCCCTAAAGATTTAGACATCTTTTCTGTCTTTAACGTGACCATTCCTATGTGTATCCAGAACTTGGAAAAAAGTTCACCAGTATATGATTCTGATTGGGCCATCTCATTTTCATGATGCGGGAAGACTAGGTCTTGCCCACCACCGTGGATTTCTATTCTGCTTCCCAAGTACTTTAGTGCCATAGCGGAACATTCTATATGCCAACCAGGTCTTCCTTTACCCCAAGGACTATCCCACAATGGATCATCTGTTGAAAATTTCCACAGGGCAAAATCTAGTGGGTCCTCTTTAAGAGCATCAATTTCTATTCTTGCACCAGATTCTAGCTCTTCGATAGATTTTTTTGATAATTTTCCATAAGATTCGAACCTCTTAACTCTAAAATAAACACCATTTGATGTAAGATATGCGTAGTTCTTCTTTACAAGTTCACTAATAAGGTTGATCATTTCTTGAACATGTTCAGTAGCTTTGGGATAATTGTCTGCCCTTAAAACATTAAGTCTAGTAAAATCCTCAAAGTAACTCTCAATGTATCTTGATGATATTTCTTTAGCGTTTATGCCCTCTTTTTTTGCTCTATTGATTATCTTGTCATCGATGTCAGTAAAATTTTGAACAAATATAACTTCAAATCCATTGTATCGCAAGTATCTTCTTAAGACGTCAAAAACCAAAATTGTCCTAGCATGCCCTATATGACAATCATCGTAAGTCGTAACACCGCAAAGGTAAATACGAATATTGTTATTCTCGTTAGGCTTCACTTCTTCAAATTCATTACTAAGTCTGTTGTATAACTTCATGCTAAAATGAACTTGTGGTTATATGAACAATAAAAGTATTAACACCGTAGAAATCCTACAAGTCCAAATAAATTTCGTTTCCTCTAAGATCGACCTTGTACGTCTTCAATTTAACCCCATCCATATAATCAAGCAACGCTCCTGTTCGGATGTTGTAGTGCCACGAATGCAAGGGACACTCAACTATTTCTCCGTCGAGGACACCTGGCGCAAGAGAGCCGTCTTGATGTCTACATAACGCATCTATTGCAAAATAGTTTCCGTTTACCCTGAAAAGCGCTATCCTATTACCGTCCACACTGAGTTCTTTTCCATTCTTTTCCTTTATTTCGCTTGTTTCCGCCACTTTGATCCAGGTCATATTATTTTCACTTAATTTGTTTTACGAGTCTTATAAAGTATTATTGGAACTTATGTTTTGGAACGAACCCGATATTGTGACAATGCTATAGCATTAATCTAACGTTAGCCTATCCGTCTTCCTAGTAAGAATCACTATACTTCATTTGAACATCTGTAAGTTTGTCTATCTTTATGCCAAGAGATTTTAATGAAGTTGATGCAACGTATTCGTCTATTTCAAAAGGTACATCGAGAACTTTCCTTTCCATATTTCGGTGATTTCTACAAATGTAAATAATTGACAACAGTTGATTTGCAAATGACATTGACATTACCTCTGGAGCATTCCCTTCTGAGCCAACTAAATTTACAACCCGACCACTTGACAATAAATACACTTTCTTACCTTTGATTCTGAAACATTCTAAATAGCGCCTAACTAAATATCTACGATCACAATTTGATATCAGATACTTAGTATCTATCTCTGCATCAAAATGTCCAGCATTTGCCAGAATTGATCCGCTCTTGATTCTGCTAAAGTGTTCCTTTCTTATCACATGAATTTGCCCGGTACAGGTAATGAAGATGTCACCCTCGCTGACAGCATCAATTAATCTTTTAACCATAAAACCATCCATATGCGCCTCAAGTGCTCTAGTTGAATTAGTCTCTGTTACGGTAACTATGGCACCCAGGCCTCTAGCCCTAGCAGAAACACCCTTTCCCACAGATCCGTAACCACACACTACTATATTCTTCCCTGCCATAAGCAGATTGGTTATTCGGATAATTCCATCCATTGTGCTTTGTCCGGTACCATATTTGTTATCAAAAAGATGTTTTGTGAGTGCATCGTTAACGCCTATGACAGGATACATCAGTTTTCCTTTACTCTCCAAGGTCTTTAATCTCATAATTCCTGATGTAGTTTCTTCAGTTCCTCCTATTATTCCTTCAACGCCAGAAGAATGAGCGATAACATGCATGGCTGATCCGTCGTCGACCAGGATTTCAGGTCGAGTATTCAATACCTGTTTTATGCAATCTTTGTATTGCTTCATGGTCTCATCTCTCCAAGCAAAAACCCTAACCCCCTTTGAAGAAAGAAATGCAGCTATGTCATCCTGAACTGACAGCGGATTAGCTGAACAAATCGCGATTCTTGCACCCAATCGAAGGGCAGCTAAAACCAGCACAGACGTTTCTTTTGTTATATGTAAGCATAACCCCAATTTAGCCTGATTTAGGGGTTTACTCGTCCCAAATTCATATAAGATCCTACTTATCAGTCCCATTCGCGAACGTGCCCACTCCCAAGAGTTCAACCCTGACCCTGCCAATTTTGAATTCGCAATCCTGCCTTGGTAAATTGCCAACCGCTATCTTCTGACGTAATGGCAATAATAATTTTCATGATCTATGAATCACAAATCATTACATAATCACTCCTAGCGCTTCTGGGTGTAGATTTCAGATACCTTTAATTTGCATAGTCACTCCAATAGTTATCCTTGTCTAGTAAATCTGACAATAATCTCAATTTTAATAGAAGTATAATAGTTACCAGTGCTCTACCCTACGCAAACGGTGAAATACACCTAGGGCACGTAGCTTCGACATATTTGCCTGCAGACATATTCACTAGATACCTCAAACT
>JALZOS010000117.1 GCA_030913755.1 Thermoproteota archaeon
TAAGCGATAAGCCTAGGATTAAATACTCTATCAATTTTTACTCGGACTGTGTTGTTAAATTCCTTCACACTATTGGGATAGATCGAAATGTCTCCATTATAGGTTCTTCTCTAGGAGGCCAGATAGGTGCGGAAATGGCGATAAAAAATAGTTTCTTAGTCTCCAAACTTGTACTAATAAGTCCTGCGGGCGCTTCACCGAAATTTTTCAAAGGAACACCTTCCTTGCGCAAGTATTCGAAAATCCTTCGAGCTAAATCGTTCGAAGAAGTCAAAAACATCTTGATGTCGTTAGATGACAGGTCGATTGCAGACTCTTATTCGAAGATTATTTTTGAAAGATTGTCAAGCCCAGGAGCAAAAGAAGCCTTTGTATCAGCCCTAAAAGAGAGTAGCAGGGCTCCAAGGTTTACAAAAAATATCGGAAAGAGTAGTGCGAAGATTTTTGTCATATGGGGCAGAGAAGACAGGATGATTCCCGTGAAATTCATCAAACCCTTTGTAAAGCAAAGTAATTGTAGGGTCTTAATCATAGAGCATTGTGGACACAGACCTCATGTAAACAATCCACGCCTATTCAATTCCACGGTGTATAATTTTATCCGTGAATGACGCTACATTTTTCAGTTAGGTACTAATTTGCTTGCGAATTGGTGAGTTCGTATCATTACGAGGATACTCTGATGAAAGCTATTTCTATAAGATTATCACCTTAAATGAGTAATTAGACCATAACACACGAAGAGGGAAAAACTAAGTATTTGATAAGAGAAAAATTCATAGTGTTATTTGTCAGTGAGCAAATTCAGACAATACTTATAATAATTAAATCAGATAGACTTATGTGAAATCTTTTATCTTTACTCTGTTACTAGTGGTAGCTTTAATACCCTTCGTAATGGCTTCATTCATTTATCATGCCTACGGTGCAGAGACCGTGTCTGCATTGTCACAAAGCAATAGTACTTTGGGATTAAAAATCATAACACCGCCTAATGATAAAAGCGTGCCCATAGGAAATCTTACAATTATGGGAACGTCGACTGACAACGAAAATTCAAACTGTACTGTGTATGTAGATTGGAATAATCAAAAACCATTCCAGCAAGCAATAGCCGCAGGTCCGTATGGTGAAGATGACTATTCCTCATGGACTTTTACTTACTTGCCATCATATCACAACATAATCAACGGTACAAATAATCTTACTTCAAAGCTAGAGTGCCAAAAAAACTCCATGATTACAACCAAATGGAACAGCATTAATGTTACCGGCATTCAGAGTGAATCCTTCCGCAAATCTAATCATGCTTCTGTTAACTATGCTGTGAATAGTAAGGTCCTTCCTCAATTGGCTTCCCACCTCAATAAAGTTTCTACGAGTAATTCATCTCAAATTTCTGCTTCTGAGCTCCACCCTGCCCCCCCACCCAGAATACTATCCACCATGTTTACTGATCTAAAGGTTGGAAAGAACATTGCAAGTCCTGGCGAGGAGCAAAGTATTATCGTAAAAGTTATGGATGCAAAATCACTTCGACTGATATCCGGTGCGAACGTACAACTTCATATAACAGATGGTTTGAAGGAAAGTGAATATCCTGGCGTTACTAATTCTCAAGGACAATATAACCATTCTTGGACTCTCGATCCTAACTCAAAGTCTGAAACGTATAAGGTAGTGGCCAACGTGTCCATCCCAGGCTATATTCCGCGTACACACAGTGCAAATTTCCAAGTTCAAGGACAATTATTGATCCAAGTGAATCTTGCCAAGGGAGTGGTCAATCCTGGTGATGCACAGACTGTAACAGTCAACGTATTGGATGCCACAAGTAAACAAAAAATCTCCGGTGCGAGCGTAGCTGGGAAGATTTCGGGTTCCAAGAAGTTTTCATCTACTACAGATGGCAATGGAATAACCTCATATTCATGGAATATCTCCCCCGTCAGTGGAGGGAGCGTGCATAAAGTAACCTTGGATGTAGTCCGTGAAGGATACTCTGCGTTATCTAAAATAGTAACATTCAAGACTGGCAAATCCATAAACCTATTGGGTCCTCCCGAAGAAAGCCAAGCTAAACAGATAAAAATACATCCAGTTAAAATAACTGAGGGGAATGATTGTACAGGACATCAAGAAGAATCAAATTGTGCTGATAATTCCAAGTTACGACCGAAGGCTAAAGGAGTTGATAGCTTTTTGGAATCACTTACTAGTCAAATCACCGGTTGAGCCAAAGAAGCTATACAAATTGAGTGTCTGGCTGACGATGATCTCCACGCGATCCCTTGTTGATTCGATAACCCTCATCGACGAGCAAGTTTATCCTTTAGCAATCGTTCCTTAATAGTAAACAATATTTAAGGAGATACTTTGTTTGGCGTTATCAAATATCAAAAAACCAGTATTAATTCGTACCTATAGATTTGCCTCATTGCCTCATAGGTTTTGAAAAGAATTCGAAACAATCAGTCGAAGACATAGTGATAGAATAAGGACTACTTGCTTCCATCTTTGATGATTTAACCTAGTAGAGAAATCCCGTTGCCTCTGGTAGTTTTATGAGATGAACAGTCTAATCTGGTGACAGAGATAACAAGAATGGATGAAGCGATTCTTCACTTGATCTAAGAATTTCCCGAATACGTCTATATTCAATAACAAATGAATCCGATGCCAGATATATCAAGATGTGATCCTCAAAAATGAAATAGATCAAAAATACTTACCAAGTCGTATTGCTGTCCTATCCGCTTGAGAAGATAAATTATCAGCGTATGTAGGACGGTAAAGGTGATGAGCCGAAGACATACAGCAAGCCATCCCTGGACGCCATGAATAGATGGCCATCAGCGATGCATGGTGACGAATCGACCATACCCATAGTAGGAAATTTCCACTCCTGCTTCCCTAAATTAACGTTTACCCCGTAAATGTGTGAATCAAGGCAGCCAAAGAAAAGCATTTTATCATTCTCCACTAAAGACGGTGACGACCACACCTTATCTCCAGTTTCAAATTCCCACACCCTTTTTCCATCACCAGAATCAAGACAGTATACAGTATTGTTAGAAGTTGCAAAAATAACTTTGTTTTGAATTTGAGTGGGTGATGACAGTACCGGTTTGGGAATTTCTTTACTCCATTTTATTGAGCCTGTGTATGAGTCTAAACAATACATTCCGCCCTCATGGGTACCGCAAAATAGTAGTCGATCCTCTCGTGACAAACATGGCGAGGATGACCTAATCTTTCCATTTAGCTTAGTTTTCCATCTGAGAGAACCATCTATATTTAAGGAATAGATGTTACCATCATCTGAACCTACGAATATATACTCTCCATCCAGAGAAGGTGAAGACCACACTTCGCCATCAGTCTTATAATCCCATAGTATATTCCCGCTTAAGTCTACACAATATATTTTCTGATCTAGGGAACCAATAACTATCGTTTCATTCACTATACAAGGTGACGAAAAAAAATCTCCCGCAATTTTAACATCCCATATTGTATGACCATCATTTCTACTAATGGCAAAAATGCTATTTTCCCCAAAGTTGTTTTGTCCTTTGACCCAACCGTTGAATGTTCCACCAATTAATAGAGAATCCGTAATTAACGGAGATGAAACCAAAGGGCCGAAATTTGCGTTCCACCTTGTCATCATTTCAAAAATGTTCAAAGAAAATATTCTTCCTGTTACCGTTGCAACATACAAATTCCCCCTATCAAAGACTGGAGAGGAAATGGTAGGTCCGACTTCTGTCACCCAGAGAAGTGATGGCCTCGATATAGGCTTAGATCTAGAGACTCCTGTTCTCTGTGCGTTTCCTCTAAACATCGGCCACGAATGCACATCAAGATTTATGTTTTTCATAATCTATCCATATTGTCGATTCGATACGTAGCATGTATCTTGGAAGAACATAGATTCGAATAATATCGGTCTACTACTTCTTACAGCAGTTCCCCATTGGAATATCAAAATCATGGGGGCATTTTCGTGGATGCTTAAGTAGTGTACATAACGCGTTAGTGAAGATGTCTTTCATGTGATGCTCTATTCCACACACCATTTCTTCGTCGATTTCGATTTTTAACGACTCTTTCATCATTACCTCTAACAATCTAGTGTTCCTGATCATCCTTTCTCCTATCTTCTCGCCTTCAAGAGTCATTTCCATTATTGTATTACCTTTCTTATACTCAACCAGCTGTGAATCGTTTAGCTTATGAAGCATTTGAACTACTGAAGGTTGCGTCACATTAAGAATCTTGGCTATGGAGCTAACCTTCACTTGTTCCTTCTTCTCACGAATATGCCAAATTGCCTTCAGATACATTTCTATGTGTTCTGACTCCGCTGTACCGACGTAAAGTTCTTCGTCTTGATTCATGTCAAGAGCCTATCCTTAGAGTTCTCGTAGAAAATATCATTAAGGTCCTTTCTGCTTTGACCTTTGTGAGCCCGGAGTTTGAAAACAAAAGAAGAAGAAATCCTCACATCGTGCTAATCACAATGACCTTGCAATGCTACTCTGGTTAAAATATCTTTAATCAATGACAAGGAAATCCGGATGCGTGTCGCATATCGTGGTAAAATTCATGGAGCCATTTTGTATCAAATGCTTTTTGACCCTGTACTGAACTAAATAGGTGTCCCTGATCAAATCCAACAACAAATATTGCAAGTAAAAAAATTCCCAAAAGCAAACATATCGCTACTTTCGGAACATCATAGACGTTTAATGTAGCCTGCTTTAATGAATACATTTAGTATCAAAATGTCACCCGAGTATATAAACTCTA
>JALZOS010000129.1 GCA_030913755.1 Thermoproteota archaeon
GGCCTACAGTTGGGATTAGTATCTTGATGTTGATATTCCAAGAACTTGCTAATCTCGGTCCGCCAATTTGGAGCAAATTCAACTACTGACTGGTATGGAGCGGTTTTATTAGGAAGACATTACTTTAAAGAAATCGAACCAACATTGATTGGGGTTGGAATTAACAAGATGCTCCATCTGTAAAACCAAGTCTTCCATAATCAAATACTTATCTTGACAATCAGGTAGTTTTTGTGCATCAAGGAATTTCTTGTAGATACTGAGCTTTTTATCCTCGAATTTGTACGATGATATGAAAGAATCTGACTCTTTATTGTACTTCCAATGTTTGCCATTAGGAGCTCCGGTCAAAATGGACGGATCGTTGTAGTACCGTGGATATGCATTAGAGGGAACTAAATTACTTTGAAACTCTGAGCACTGGCACTACAGAATTTCCATGCTTTCGGCCTATGTGTCGCCCAACATTCGACCGTCTACCACTCTTGTATTCACATTCAGGACTTGACCACTTCTTGTCCATTTTAGTGATCGCCCGATGCCGCAAGAATCTCACCCGGCTCCTGAGTTACTCTGGAGTGACTCCGGAGTAACTCTTCTACTGGCGTCAGTGCAAGAATCATATATTAATAGTAATAAACTAGAAGATTTATAAGTCTATTTGTGTACTAATCTTGTATAGTAAGTAGACACCATAACATACTTCACTTCGTTAGGGGATACGCAAGATTTACAACATCCAAGGGTTTTTTCTGCAAGCAATGTTGAATGTAAGTGTTAACACAAAAAACAAATGAAAAAAATAATAGGATTTTACGTTCAGGTCAGAGGTGAATTAGACTTCCCTGAGACCCAGTGTGTGGCGACTGTCCTACAAACCTGCGTCTAAAGTGTCCTGAAGGCCTCTTTGACAACAGTTCTATGAACCATGCCTCGTGCTCTATCTCTTCTTGCATGATTCGTTGAGCAATGTCATATGTACGCGGGTCTTTGCCAGTGGTCATATCGCAAACTTCACCCCATGATCTAATGGCACACTGCTCGGCATCTAATAGTACCTTGAGAATTGTGCTTATGTCCTCCCAATTATCTGGAAGATATGCATCAGGACAACCTGCCTGGTCTGCAAATTTCCTAATGTCGCGAGGAAGACTTCCACCCAGCTCGTACAATCGAGGGACCATTGCTTCAAAGTGGTTGCGATCTTCTATTCTTGCATCCTCTACTATCTCCTTAATACCTTCCCCCTCTAGTCCAGTGCAATGCATTCTCAAAATTGTATAATAATAATACGTAGTAAACTCAGCACCGACACCTCTAGTAATCATGTTCTTCAACTTCTCTATGTCTATTCCGTTCTTCTTCAAAACTTCAAGAGCGACTATATTTGGAACATTTCCCTTTGTACTACTCATACCTCAAGTTTGCCGATATTCTATAAAAGTCTTCTCATAATACATACAGCTACTTTATTTTTAGGGATAATGTTTTGAGTTGATCATCTACTGGCTTCCCACGACCTAACTAATTCGAAGTACCATCCGAATTTCAACTGACAATCAGCCACAGAGGTAATGGTGAGATCCAATACTTGCAACTGGTTTCCAAACCTTTCTTAATGTTTTAAAGCAGGCTGCGGGAAGCTAGTTTTATATCTTTATTGTTGCCTTTATTCTGACGTGAACTTTCTCGACGGCGATGGAAATATCTTGATACCAAAATCAGTCAGACCAATTATGGACCATGGAATTACATTACTTGGCGAAAAGAAAGGCTGCCAGAAACAATATCGCTATGGCAACCTTCACATTAGAGAATACGAATCTCATTATAGTGTTCACCTTGATAAGGTAGACCCACGTGTTGACCCGTTAGGTCACTTGATGGCTGATGCCCCTAACTACCTCGTTGGGCTCCTATCGATGGCTAGTATGGCAAAGAGCTATTTAGAATCTACAGAGAAAATCTGATCTGATTTGCCTCTGCATTTCCACGTTCTGCGAACATCCGACACCCTAAGCCAATATTTGTTACCAGTTCATTCCCAAAGTAAAAAGACAAGAATATCTAGTCGGAGTATGGATGGAGGAAGAAGATCATATTGCTGAAGGAAGAGTCAAACCAAGATCTGCTTGACGAAACCATTCAAATAGAGTCTGACGAGACTCTGACACAGTATAAGCGATCTTCTAAAATAGCAATCATAAAGACAATTGTCAAACTCATACCTCTCATAATTAGGCTTAGGAGGGATCGAAGAGAATGGGTAAGAAAAGAAGGAAGGAACGTTAATGAGAAAAAATTCAGAAACCATGCAGAGAAGGCACTAAATACTTTCATTTCACTCGGCCCATTGTACATAAAACTGGGGCAGTGGCTATCTTCGAGATCTGACATACTACCTCAACCATACCTTGATGTCTTGGCTAAACTTCAGGATGACGTACCTCCTGCACCTTTTGAACAAGTCCGTATGATCATCGAAAAGGAGCTTGGGCAAATTACCCATATTTTCGAATCATTTAATTCTGAAGCAATTTCGGGAGCTAGTCTGGGGCAAGTATACTTGGCACGACATCAGGCAAAAAACGTGGTGGTGAAAGTCAGTAGACCCAACATCGAAGAACAGATTGCAAAGGACATTTATATTCTGAAAAAATTACTGCCAATAGCTACTCGCTTTATCGATCCAAACTTAGGATTTTCGGCTGAGGCGATGCTATCGCAATTCACTGTGACAGTTAAGGAAGAGATGGATTATAGGATTGAGGCACATAATCTTATGGAAATTAAGAAAAATCTAAAAGGTGACTCAGGAGTAGTTATTCCAGAAGTATACCTTGATAGAACAACAAGACATGTCGTCACATTGGAGTACATTCCTGGAATTAAAATAACAGACACCGAAGGACTAAACAAGGCAAATATTGATAGAGCAAGACTAGTAGTTAGAGTACATAGACTCTTCTTTAAAATGTTACTCAGACATAACCTATTTCACGCAGACCCACATCCAGGTAACATTGCTGTCACTGACAATGGTACAGTAATACTTTATGACTTTGGAATGGTGGGACGACTCGACAACGACACACGTAAAAAGTTAATTAGGTTATACCTTGGACTTATCGACAAAGATCCTGTCCGTACGACCGATGTTTTGATAGAGCTCGGAACTCTTGAACCATCTGTAAATAGACGCGTAGTAGAAAGGGGTCTTGAATTGAGTATTCAGTCCTTGTACGGGAAGAAAGTAGACAGGATGGAGGTAAAGGCCTTGCAGGAACTTGCAAATAAGACTATGAGTCGATTCCCATTCCGTTTACCTAAAAGTTTGGCTTTGTATATGAGGATGGCCTCAATATTGGAAGGAATTTATAAACATCATAATGTCAAATTCGAGTTTGTTCGAGTCCTTGCAAACCTACTTGAAGAAGAGGGACTGCTCCGGGAGGCGTACATAGAAGAAATAAAGAAGTCGATATCAAAATTCGCAAAGAACATAGAAACTTCAATCGAACTTGGTCCCCTGATAAAGGAATATTTTGAATCCGAACACCGAAATAGGCTCAAAAAAAATTCTACTAACTTGATCCCCACAAGTATCATAGCATCATCGATTATGGTCGCATCGTCGATAATCTTTCCATACCAATATTTAGCAGCCTACGCAGGATTTGTCATTTCTGGCGCTATTATTGTCGGTTCATTCGTTTACAACAAAATTCAGGCAGATAAGTTTCAATGATATATATGCGCTCCATCCAGCAAAATGTAAGGGAATAAATAATACTAAATTACTCTAACAAACCGTATCGCTATTCTGTTTCTACATCATCCTATCATCTACATGTATCATGGATTACAGAGTTGCATTTACGCCAAGCATAAAAGATGCTATTGCTACAAACGGATCATGAATATAATTGTCATGTGAAAAAATCCTCTTGAAGCCTATCCACTCTTTCTCTTGAAATCGATCTAGCGAAGATATTTAAAATCCCGAGTTTCTTTCAATTAGGACATAGAATCAATTTGAAATGAAGGAGAAAAGAATAGGGGTCAACCCATTGTCGGGACTATGCCGATGCGACATCGGAGCTCAAAAATAATGAAACTACCAAATGAGAGCGCATCACATATAGTTAATTCTTCTGAGAAATCCTTTAGCTTATTATACAATGAAATAGCACGCAAATTTTTCATCGCATTAGCCTTTGTGGGGGGATTGTCGGCATCTTTATTTGGTGTTCCTCTTATTCTTTCATACTTTATCACCCAGACTACAAATATTTCTTATATTGTCTTTTCATTCTTTAGTATTCTTGGATGTATCTGGGGAATTATGGGGTACAGAGAATTTACTACCTCAGCTGAAAGAGTGCATCGTGCAAGAGAGCTCACTCAAAGCCTAGATCCTATGATTGGGAACTATGATTACAAATCGTATAATCCAGAAACACGTGAATTTGAAGAAGGTTATATCCCACTTGGCCCTATTGATTTTTGGGACAAAGAGACCTACGCACCAAGCTGGCTTGACAAAGGAAAATATTGGCATGTCTTACTCGGCCTTCAGGTTCCAGGCAAGGAAATTGTGCTTCAGGTTTCTCGTGACAGTGATCTTCCGTTAGACAGTGGAAGAAAGAATGTGGCCGTAACTATTAAGGAAAACCTAAGCTTTGGTTCAACTTCCTCACCGCGCAAAAGATTCCGGTATAGAGTAAAGATTCCACAGTGGGTAGTGATGAATACAGATGATGCACACATAAAACAAAATGCAGAAAAATCTAATATCGAAACTAATTCAATTATATCCGAATTAAATCGGCAGCTCTTTTTGGTTGCTGACGAAATATTAGAAAGGGAAAAGCCGCGAATAAAATATTCCTGGCCAATCACAGGACTTGTAGTTTATCTGAATAAGAGTTTACCAATACGGATAATATACAATGAAGTTATAGAAAAGTTACCTGGATTCGGTAAATCCATCATTCAGGAAGCTAATGAGACACTTGCTGACGTGAAAGAAGAAAAATTGCTCACGGCTATATGTCAACTTGCTTCTAAAAGGGGTGTCCAAGCAGACAGAGTTGATAGCATCCGGTCACTAGCAAAATACCTCAGTCATTCTTATTCTGTACAAGGCTTAGGAGAAGGATCCACTAAATATCACAACTTTCACCATAGCCTCGAAGTGACTTACTTGTGCCTCCAGTTACTTCCTACTGAATTCCATGGATACAAATTTACTCCAGATGAAATTGAAATGCTCATAGTTGCCGGACTATTGCATGATCATGATCCAATGCAGGTTAAATCAGTTGTTGATTCGAATGGTATTAAGGAACCCGAGGCGCCTAAGGTATCCAGAACTATAGAAGAAATTCTCCGTACCAAGATTCATGATGCCTACTTTATACTGAATGCCATGGAATTTGAAAGATTCTTTCCCAGCCCTGGAATTTCCAGTTCAGATTCTACTTTCCGGCCAGAGTTTCCATCCTCTGGAGAACGCCCATATGAAAGCTTGGTAGTTGAAGCAATAATTTGGCGGACAGATTTTCCTTACTTTAAACAGAAAAATGCACAGGAAATGTTCGCAAAATTGCTTGCCGACCTGAAGAGAAGAGGACAAGATACTAACAAAATTACGTTACTTGCAGAGATAATGTGGCTTGCAGATCTTTCTGTCACTTACATGGGATCCGATCCTCTAAGGGCATGGAACCGGGTTACAAGTTTGTATGATGAATTATACTTGTCTAAACTTGAGGCTGTCTCCAGAACAGATACTTTTTTTTCTGATTTTGCAGATAAAAAGATTTTTCAGGAATTAATAAAGGTAAAAAGTTTTCCAGAAATATTCAGGAATCGTTGGAACCTTGTTTACCAATTCTTCCATGAGGGCAATCCATCAACATCACTCAATAGAACTAAAGAGCATGCTCACAAGATGTTTCTCAAAGTAAATATTGAAATTGGCATGCTAAACGGAAAGATGATGTACTTCGTTGCGAGTAATAACTGGGCTGAATATTTCATTGGAATTGGCAAGAATCATGCAGAAGTGTCTAAGGCAAAAACAGAATTTGCCTGTTTGGAACCTCAGAACGCATCTGCCTTCTGGGGGGAACCGAAGAAATTAATTCCAAACGTGCCCAATGGATCGATCGATAACTTCCTTTTACGAATGCCAAAAAAATATTATCATTTAGAAACATTGCAAGAAAAGTTGTCTCTACGAACATTGATAGAGACATTACCCATCAAATTAAGAGATTATGGAACACTCCAGATACTAACTGATATACCTATTGAAGATATTGCATTCAAAGATCTCTCTGCCATCATGCATGATGTCGGATTCAGGGAATGTTCGGCTAACGGCATTCATAAAGTCTATTTCCCAACTGAGTGGACAGATGAGGATTTTTCTGAAGGCACAAAGTCGCGAGTCGTTCTATTTTGTTCGCATCTATCTAGATAAAAAAGTGTAAGGATAAATGTCCCAATTCTCTGATTTAATCGTTGATTGTAGATTAATCTCCTCCTTCACATCATTATCAATATATTAATTAAACCGGCGAATTACGATCTTCCATGAGCAAAAAGGTAAGG
>JALZOS010000216.1 GCA_030913755.1 Thermoproteota archaeon
TCTTAAGTATATTAAATTCCTCGGTAGTCATATAGACTTGATGACGTAATGACGGGTTATGGGCTGTGAGATTAACAAGTTAAATATTTGCTGTTACAACGGTTACGCTAAACTAAGTCTACAATTATTCACGCCTACTACTATAAAATTCGGGCACTATTTTAAGCGGAGAAAGGGAATATAACTCTTATTGATAAAAAAGCATCAATTCTGCAGTTTGTAGCTTCATACCCTCCAAATTCAGGCAATAACTAATCGGTGGTCACATATAATTTGCTTTCGTAAAAAATCGTAGGTCGCTCACGAATATTTCAGGATACAAAGAGCCATCTACCAGTGACCATATCAGGTACGATTGAACAAAGTATCCTTACCTAGGTAAAATTCATAATGAATAGAGTCAGATCACTAATCAAGAGTAAATTGAATCAAAATAACGCAAATTCTACACTGCTTAAACTTTGTGAATATGTCGAATTCCTCAATAGTGAGTCAAAATCAGGATCACTAGTTGTGGTAGAAGGCAGAAAAGATCTGAAAGCTTTACGCTCAATCGGATTTGAGGGTGATGTTCTCCTTTTCAATAACTTTAGAGGCATAACTCACTTCGTAGACACCATGTCAATCAGGAAGAGAAAGGTAATATTACTGCTGGATATGGACAGAGAAGGAAAGGTTTTGACTTCAAAACTGCTAGGTCAAATGAAGTCCCGCTGCCGACATGACGATCTCCGCTGTAAACATCGCCTGGCGCAAATAACTAAGGGTCGCATAAAACACATCGAGGAACTACTATCTTTCTCAAAACGTATGAATCCTTGGGGATATTCATAGAATTACACAGCAGTCGCCAAATTTGAATAATGGGAACACACGCCCCATACACTGTTCTGGACTCTCCGACCAACCATTTTGTATGACGATAATTTGTAATCAAGTTTATATCTGCTGTCATGTGAATTAACTTTGATGCAAAAAGGCATCCTTGATAGTCAAATTCTTAGAGATGATTTTCCCATCCTTAGGAGGAAGATGAATGGAGACAAAGAATTTGTTTACCTAGATAATGCCTCAACTACCCAAAAGCCATCTGCTGTGATCGATGCAATATCAGACTATTACATGAATTACAATTCAAATATCCATAGAGCAGTTTATCAAGTAGCGGAAGAATCTACTCGTGCATACGAGCAGACTCGAGAAAAAGTAGCCAAGTTCATCAATGCCGAATCTGTTGAAGAGATAGTCTTCACAAGGAACACCACTGAATCGATTAATCTTTTGTCCTACTCTTGGGGGCGAAATAACATCCACGAGGGAGACGAGATCCTAATTACAGAACTAGAACATCATAGCAACATTGTTCCATGGCAAGTCTTGGCAGAAGAGACCGGTGCCAAATTAGATTATATTGGTATCGACGATTTCGGTTATCTGAATCTTGATGATTTTTTCGAGAAAATAGAAGGCGGAAGGGTAAAGTTAGTTTCAATTAGTCACATGTCAAACGTCCTTGGAACAATTGTTCCGATCAAGACAATCATTCAGACTTCGCACAAGCACGGGATTCCAATTATTGTGGACGGTGCCCAATCAGTCCCGCATATGCCTGTTGATGTTGAGGAGCTCGATTGTGATTTCCTGGCATTTTCAGCCCACAAGATGTTAGGACCCACAGGAGTTGGAATCCTTTATGGAAAGCAACAATTCTTGGAAAATATGGTTCCCTTTATGGCAGGAGGCGACATGATAAAGGAAGTTTTCAAGTATCACACCCGCTACAATGATCTTCCGTACAAATTCGAGGCGGGTACTCCTAATATAGCGGATGTTGTTGGGTTCGGGGCAGCTATCGACTATCTTGACAATGTAGGGATGAATCGAGTTAGAGAGCACGAGCTTAGCTTGACAGACTATGCCTTACGATCACTATCTTCTATCGACTGTGTAACTGTGTATGGCCCTAGTAGGACAAGTGACAGGGGAGGTGTTGTGTCTTTCAACATTGGAGATATTCATCCACACGATCTTGCGACAATCATGAATGAGCATGGTGTCGCAATCCGTTCTGGACATCATTGTGCACAAATCCTGATGGAGAGGCTTAAGGTATCAGCGACTTCCAGGGCAAGCTTTTACGTTTATAATACCAAGGAGGACGTAGATACACTAATTTATGCTCTTAACGATGCTAGGAGGCTATTCAGATTATGAGTGACGACATATACCGGGAGATCATTTTGGACCATTACCGGAACCCGCGGAATAAGGGTAAACTCCCATTAGCTGATGTTAGTGTGCATGATAGTAATCCCCTGTGTGGTGATGAAATAGATATCCACATGAAAATTGAGTCCAATAAAGTTGAAGAGATAAAATTTGAAGGCAGAGGATGTGCCATAAGCCAGGCAAGTGCTTCCATGCTTACCGAAATGGTTATGGGTAAGGACCTGGAGTTTGTCAAAGACTTGAAGAAAGAGGACATTCTGGAGAATATAGGCTTGTTAAACCTTGGTCCTGCTCGCATCAAGTGCGCTTTGCTATCTCTAAAAGTACTGAAAGTAGGGATGGTGAAATATTATGTCGATAAGGATCCTGCGTCTGCTGAAAGAATCAAGGGAGACTCACAAGAATATTAAACTGAACAGATTGTTGTTTTTCTCACAAATTAGTACACTTTGGACATGAAAAAGATGTTCATCGAACACCAGTTTTTGTGTTCAAAAATGATTCTGATGGGTATAATTTTTCACCACTCTTCACGTTTATCACAAAATACTAAAGGCTATCTTTAAGTGGTTAATAACAATTGATCAGCGCGGCTAACCTGTGGCCCGTTTGGGTAGTGGACCTACGCTCGCCGCAATTTGTTTGCATGATCGCTATCTTTGGAGTCATTACGACGCTAGTTTACGCGGGAGCAACACTGTCCTTGGACAGTTCTATCAATACGTCCCTAGAGAGTATTAATCTTACTGGCACTACACTCTATGTTTTCGTTTTATTTGCGTCATTTGGCGAAATTATACACCTGATTTTTGCCTCGATAATATTGACAATAGTAAGAAGGACCAGAAAAACAGGTATGATTCTGATGATAACTATTGTGATGATTACAATAATAATAACTTATTTGAAACCAATAATAGCACATCCAAAGCCGCTTCAGTCAGTCAAATTATCTTCTCTCCCGGAGGGATTTAATTTGGAAAGCGACAGCATGACCCCCTCTGCACGAAATTTTTCCTACCCTTCAAATCATGTTGCTTGTACAACTGCATTCTCTTACTTAATTGGCTACTCACTTTCTAGGGGCCTTCGTAATGCCAAGCACTTGATATGGCTCCTTCCGTTTTCCGTTGCTCTATCACAATTATTCTTACGGCAGTATTACTTCAGCGATATGGTAGGGGGTCTTCTCTTCGGCTTAATCTTGGCAATTTTGATGAGTAACATTATGCATATTGGAAAGCCCTTTTGCCGAGATCGGTTTAAGATAAATTGACCGCAAATTAATTTGTCAAACTTCGTTACTCCTTGATTACATCTTCTATCAAATCGGGATCCATTAGTAACCAACCGTAATGTCCATCGTCATGAAGGTACCTGATTTCTTTAATAGATGGTTTCAATTTATGTTTCTTCAAGGTTAGAAGAATCTCGCCTTGGACGGCCAGGCCTAATTTCCTTGCGTGTGAATTTGAAGAGTCTACTCGCCTTGGCAGCAAGATCCTGTAGCTGAACTTTCTTTTTGGATTCAATTCAATATATGCATTAACGATGTCCTCTGCCACCTTGTGTACGTCAGACATTTCTTTTACATTAATTGTTGAATAGACGTCAAGTTTTGAGAGACGGATTGAATTCATATATGTACCCTAGACTTGGCATCTAGCAGGCAAGTGAAATACAATCTAACCATTGCCTGCATAAAATATTGGTAGTCGAATATCTCTAGCATTGATGTCTACCACAGGGAAAGTTTATCAATAGTTTCCATGGCACAAGCGGTATATTTAATGGAATCTGCAATACTTGTTAACCGACATCGATGGAAAACCCTTGAACACAGGGGAGTAGCGTTTCCTCCCGAATACGTTCAACGGGGAATCGGAATAACAATACTTGGTGAAAGGTTACTGCTCAATCGAGATCAGGAGGAATTAATTTATGCCTGGGCAAAGAAGAAAGAAACACATTATGTGAAAGATATTGTGTTTCAATCAAATTTTCTCTCAGATCTGAAGAGGCTATTGCCGGAGAAATTAAAAGCTGTTGCAAAAATTGAAGATATGGACATGGTCGAGGCTTACACTCTTGTAGAGAAAGAAGTAAGAATGAAGGAAGAGGAGAAGGAAAGATTGAAACTACTTTCAAAAGAAGAAAGAAAAAAGATCTCAATGGCAAAGAAGGCAGAGAAAGAAAAGTTAAAGGCCATTTTCGGTAAAGCCTATGTTGATGGTGTTGACGTGGATGTCGCAAATTGGCTTGTGGAGCCGCCAGCAATTTTCATGGGAAGGGGACAGCATCCATTAAGAGGAAGGTGGAAGCCACGGGTGAAGCCTAATGATGTTACTTTAAATTTAGGAGAGACTGCTCATGTGCCCGAAGGCGACTGGAACAAAGTTGTACATGACCATACCTCAACTTGGCTAGCCTCTTGGATCGAGTTGTTAACGGGGAAGAGAAAATATGTCTGGTTGCACGATTCTGCTTCTCTGCGTCAAGATAACGATAAAGTGAAATATGATAGGGCCAAGCTCCTTGAAAAACATATTGGTAGAGTGACTAATGAAATCATAAATAAGATGCTAAAATCTAAAGATGATAGTAAGAGAAGGATCGCAACTGTCTGTTATCTCATATTTAAATTGGCAATGAGAGTAGGTGATGAAAAAGATCCAGAGGAAGCAGACACTGTCGGTGCTTCGACTGTTAGAGTTGAGCACATTAAATTTCCAAGAATAAACGGAGCATTATGTATTGAATTCAACTTTCTTGGTAAGGATAGCGTTCCCTGGCAGAGGACACTTGAAGTAAATTCTGAGGAAACTAAAGGCCTTTACGAAAACTTGATTTATTTTATGAAAAGTAAGAGTGATAAGGAAGAGATATTCGAAGATGTCAACTCCTCTAAGGTGAATGCCTTTCTACGGTCGATTGATAGAATAAATATGCCGAACCTTACTGCGAAGGTTTTTAGAACTTACGTTGCGACTCAAGTAGTCAAAGAGTCATTGAAAAACCCGCCTATAGAGGTGAATAAAAATACCAACGAAGCAAGGAAAGTTTATGTCGCAAAAATGGCCAACTTACATGCGGCAATGACATGCAATCATAAGAAGGGGGTCGATCCAAATAATCCGGCCGCGAAGAAGTCGCTTGAAAAATTTGAAGAATCTGTTGGTAATAAGCGGGCCAAAATAGAGGTCCTGAAATCTGAATTGAAAGAAAGAAAATACAAGACAGAATCGCAGGGCAGGAGGGCAGAACAACGTCTGGAGAAACTCCAGTTGCAGATAAAACTTCAGGAAGAAACTAAAGATTACAATTTAGGTACGTCGCTGAGAAATTATGTTGATCCACGTGTTATTAAGGCTTGGGCAGATTATCTCGATTTAGATTGGACTAAGGTTTATACGGCTACACTGCAAAGAAAATTTAAATGGATTGAACAATATTCGAAGGGAGAACTTAGAAAATATCTAAACACAGTGGCTGAATAAAGTCGTGAGCATAAATTTGAATTATTATTGGATCAAGTTCTATTTCAGTTATCTAAAAGTGTTACTATAGAGAGTTCACCTAATTAAAGTAAGCCAATTGTAACTTCTCATAAAGCTTATATCATTTTATAGGCCTGATATAAGGGTGGGTTGTCATAGCCCTAGTTGGTGGAGGTTTCATTTCATCTCTGATATTATAAAAACTTGTATACCTCTGATGCTACTCCTCTACGGAAGCTTCGTTCTGAACGCAAGAATAGATGCTGAAGAGGAAATGTACTCCGTTAATTTGTTATTCATTGGGATTTTTTCTAATGGTGACGTCTTAGTACAAGAGGATATAAGACCTAAAGTAAACGTAAGTGAATTTTTTGTAAAGTTATTGGGAGAGAACGTTACTAATCTCTCGATAAAGAATTATTCCTCCCATGAATTGCCATATTACGTGAACGTGAAGTCAAATGAACTTAGAATCAAACCCCAAGGTTCATCCCAAATAAGGATCACGTACGAGACGTCAACACTCGTCGATAAAGTGGGTAGGCTTTGGACATTTTCGGTAAATTCGACCTCGACTTTTACACTCAAATTACCAAATGATGCAGTCGTGACAAGTTTGGGAGAACATGCACCTCGCCTCATACGAAGACTAGGTGGACAAGAATTGCTTACATTCGATCCAGGAAGGGCTACCGTCAAGTATATCCTGGGATATATTGGGACGAAAGAACAAGCTGAGACAGCAATTTATTCTGCAGAAATAGATATTGCAAATACGGAGAATAGCCATCAAGGGATACGTTTGAATGAAGCACTAAAAACACTGGAGCAATCTAAGATTGCGATGAACAGAGGCAATTTTCCTGAAGCCGAAAGCCTTGCAACCAATGCTACCGACCTAATAAATAATCTTTCTCGCGATTTTGAGCTTGCCAAGAATGCACTTAACATTGCAACGGCCCACCTGAAAGATGCACAGATTAATAATCTAGATACCTCTCAGGCAGAAAAGTTTATTTCTGAATCAAAGAGTCAATTTGGTTTTGGGAACTATACAGCGGCCGCGGAGTTTGCTAGAATGGCAAGGGAGAGTATCGTATCACGAGCTGGAAATAACCAACAAAATTTAACACAGGCCGTTGCCATTGTCTCTGGAATCGTTCTAATAATAGCATTCGTCTTGCTGTTGTATTTTAAAAAATTTAGATACATTATCAGCATAGGTTACCAAAAAAAAATACTGGACTCTTCAAGAATCGGTGAACAAGTTGATTTTCGGGGTATCCGCAATGAAGGGTTTCATTTGAATGATGAATTGACAAGAGACAATATTTCTGATGCTCCTGAGAATGTTAGCGAAGAGGTGTCACAACCAAAGCAAGAATCAGAAATATATCGACATGTGGATAGAATTATTCTCGAGCATCACGACCTAAAGAGGGAAGATCGAGAAGTGCTATATTTTCTTGCCCATAACGAAGGTGCGGCCTTTGAAGGAGAAATAAGAACTAAATTCTTGTTACCAAAGACAAGTATATGGAGATTAGTGAAACGTCTCGAAAGATTGGAACTGATTGAAATAGCAAAAGTAGGTGGCCAGAATTTGATAAAACTTAAAATTCAATAAGAGTACGTCTGTTCAAAACTGACTAAAGTACGGGATTATCCAGATCAATTTGGCTGAATGTTATTTTGCCAAATCTAGATGATTGAGGAGTAGAGTTCCGTCTAGATGCTTTGAAATCTTCAATTTTTTTGTTGTGACAAATGTGGGATTTTTGAAGCGATTGAAATCTATTAATCCTAGCAACCAAATTAGCTAGAAGCATCTGTTATGACAATAAAGTTACTGAAATGATGACCACAATCATTATTCACTCAAAGGTCAACGAGTAATAAATTACATAATCTTGTCTTTTGATCCTTAAACGGGGATCACAATTTCTATTCGAATGAGTTATGCTGCCATGACGTTAATACTTAAATTTGTCAAGACTAGTTATGATTCAAAGAAACACAGCCACTGAAATAAGTCGATTTTTGACCACATGGGCGTATCACAGCTTTTTAGCACTAGATTCTCCTAATACCACGATCCAAATGTGATGACTAGATCCATGCCGATATGGTCTATGTATTTGAAAGGTGGTAAGGTTCGTCCTTGAATAGAATATATTATGCATTCAGAAATCACTTTAGGAAAAGGGCTGAGCGCGCCGGGGTAGCTCAGCTTGGTCAGAGCGTTCGACTCATAATCGAAAGGTCGCGGGCTCAAGTCCCGCCTCCGGCATACGGACTGATAAATGTGTCTAACTGAGGGTTCGTAAGATTGGCACCATAATAAAAATATCTTTTCAGCTTTTCAATCTCGCCGCTATTGGTGATGATTCATCACCAAATGGGAGCATCAAGATCGATTTCACAATTATCAATTTGTTTAATTTTTTTAAGGATTATCATTTTAATTATCCTTTCCCAGTCGCAATCCAAATTTCCATTCGTCTTACATAAAGTATCTGTTTCCTCACTTCCTGAGGTTGTATCAATGTATCGATATGATGGTACTTTCTGTTTCGAAATAATTGGAGGATGCTTCGGTACTCATAATCGTCATCATTAAATTCAGACGGCTCTTCCTTCACTTCATCAGCATCCACTGATCTAGTGTGTGGGATAAAATAAAGTGTTGCACTAGTTTCAAAATTATTTCTTCTAGTTTAGACGTACTTTTCGTAACACTAAGCAGAAAACTAGGAGGGATATGCCCTTAGAGGAAGTAGCAGTAGTAGTACATTATCCCCAACCTATTATGATCTGGCCTCTATCATTGATAAATCTGTACTATTAGGGCATCGTTTATGATCATGCAGACAAAGATAGGATGCTATGTAGATGGAACCAATAATCATTGAAAAGGATATAAGATTACATTGGTTCTCCAGTGATCCTATTCAACACAGATGGCCCTGATGTGAAGAATGTGTCGTTGAAAGAAATACAAGACTCGAATTGAATCTATAAATCAACAATATCAGGAGAAATGATGCCGGCAGTGACAACGCCAATATCTTTGTTTTCTAGATCTTCACATAGTCTTCAGAAAATGACAGTAGTAATAATCGCGAATGGTCTCTCTGTTCATTCTGATAAACTAATTGGGTATGTGAATTGAATTACAGTCTCGCAGGGGGTTGATTGGATAATTGTGAATAGCCGACTATTTTGATAATATTCTCTAACAAGTGTTCTACGCATCCCCTGTTGAGATTATTATTTTTGGTGGGGAGAGAAACGATAGCTTGTTGTGAATTCGATATCGCTTATCTCTTTCTACCTAATTTACTGTAATACACAAAAATTTAGAAAACATTAGTTTAATATATAAAATTGACACATTATTCTTTAGATGGATGCACGGAATATAGGCTTGAGGAATATTGAGGTTGCTGACACTAGAATTTGTGCTATAGACGGAGAAAACGGCAAGCTCATTTACAGGGGTTATGATATTTTGGATTTAGTTAGTCATTCAACTTTTGAGGAGACTTGTTTCCTCCTCTTGTTTGGTGATCTGCCTACAAAAAGCGAGCTGTTGCAATTTACTTCTAGATTAAAAGAAACCCGAATTTTGATTGATGGAATATACAGAAATTTGAAAAATAGACCCCAAAGTGCTGGACCCATGGACATATTGCAGTCCTGCGTGGCGGAACTTGCTGATTATGATCCTCACATTCAAGATGATACTAAAGAAATGAACGTTCAACGAGCCATAATGCTGATCTCAACTATTCCTACAATTGTTGCTGCATGGAATAGGCTAAGGCAAGGGCTTGAGCCACTGGAACCATTAGAGGAGCTTACACATGCCGAAAACTTCCTATACATGCTGTTCGGCGAGAAACCTACTCATGAGGTCGCGAAGATTTTCGATATATGCTTGGTACTTCATGCTGAACATAGTTTTAATGCTTCAACATTTGCAGCGAGAGAGATCGCCTCAACTAAAGCTCATATATACGCTAGTATTAGCGGAGCGATTGGAGCACTTTCAGGATCGCTCCACGGGGGAGCAAATACACAAGTTATGAAAACGCTCCTTGAGATCGGTGAGGGTAACAAAGTGGAGGATTGGGTTGTAAAAAAATTAAGGGATAATGAAAAGATAATGGGCATGGGTCATGCCGTATATCGAACAACCGATCCGAGGGCGGAGGTCCTGTACAGACTAGCTAAGGCAATTGCCAGAGAAAGAAATACTCCGTGGTTTGACATTACCGAACAAATCGAAAAGGTAACGAGAAAATATTTTTATGAGAACAGAAAGCAGTCAATTTACCCAAATGTGGACCTTTATAGTGCTTCACTATATTATAGTCTAGCAATACCCAGGGATCTCAATACCCCCATATTTGCGATATCTAGAATATCTGGTTGGTCTGCACACGTGATTGAAGAAAAATTTGCCGAAGCAGCACCAAAGCCGGCACTTTATAGACCGAAAGCAGTTTATGTAGGTAGATATTGTGGTCCGATGGGCTGCGAGTATAATCCAATCGAAAAGAGGGTCCAAGGCTGAATGATCCCTAAGAGAAGACACGTCCTAAATACCGCATCAATACATTCTTCATATCATATGGAGCCAAATCGGTACAATATGCGACTGTGAGTATGTGATTGTATTTGCTCGGATCAATCAGTGACATATGCTTTAAATTGAGAACTAAATGCAAGTTTGAGTAAGGTGGGGTGGCAGAGAGGCTATGCGTTCGCCTGCAGCATGTCAAACCGTGGGTAGCGAATCTATAAGGGTTCGAATCCCTTCCCCACCTCTTTTAGATAATTATTTCAATGTACAGTTCGACGCTAATGCTGCATCAATCAGTTGACCTGTGATACACTGGAAAGATAAAGATAATAATGATCCAATTGGTATAATTCGCTGATAATAATTACCAGTGGTAGCATTGCCGGAGCAGGATAAAGAAACTTATTCGGTACACTTTGCAAGATTTGCTGCAAAGTTGGAGAAGCACCTACTTAACCATGGAGTAGCTTGTAACGACGCTGACATGATAATCGAAGAAAGTTCTGTCATCTTCTTCGAGAGACTGAATAATCCACGAAAGATCATTTCTAGGTTATTCAAGAAACAACAACCACTTCAGTTATTCATAGATTCAGCATTTCAAGCTATAGCAAAGCATATTCCTGAGGCCCAAAAAACCTTCGGATCATACGGTGCAATTGAGTATAGCCTCCGATAGAATTAGTTTGGGAGTAACAATATCAGTAAGTGGGGCCGAAGGGATGTATTCTGGATCGATATCACATCCTACCCATTTGAACCCTTGATCCACGGGTTTCACTCTCTAATGACCTAGCCCTCCTGATTTAGATCTGGAGCCCGTTGCGATGCCTGGCTTCGCTACGACCCCACAATAGCATCGCTCTTCTGTATTAATTTTCAAGTAAGTATAAGTTTTGCGACTCCACTTTTCAATTTCTATAATCGACTCACTATCAAATTTTAGGGTGTGACGATCTCGGTTATAACTTTCATGTTCCTAACTTTAATAGTGCCAGAAATATGTAGACTATTTGCCTTATTGGCTTGCCAAAATGATTCCTCGTTCACAACCAATAATCTTAATATTATCTAAGTTATTCCTTGTCTCTACTTAATGTCATATATTGTCTATACTGATTGGACTAAAATCCCGAGATTATCTAACAACAGATTGCATTAGTGTGCAACTGAAGAACGATAGCCAAACTCAGTTTGACTGATGCTGAAACTAAAAATAGTTTTATTTCTAGTCGAACAATCGGTACCAGACGTGTAGCTATTTGGTATTTATAGTGCGTGTTTGAATCTACTTCTGTTGTATGCCCAACGTCTTTTTTTCATTTATGTGTCGAAAAATGACGAATGGATACTCAGAAAGAATGAGGATTGGGATTATATATCATTAATGTCGCGATTTTTTCAACACTGGATGAAAAAATCGTTTAATCTAAAGATACCCGTATATGCAGATATTCTTCCAGTGATACCTGGAAAGATATTTGATAGAATGTCTGTCTCTTACCTTGCCAGAGATCATTCATCTAGAGGAAAATCGATCTATCACTTTTACCTTGCATACATTAAACCTTTTTGGACCGACTGTCAAACAGAGGGGTACTCTTCAGATAATTTTGGGATGATATTCTGGGAAAGGCCAAAAGAGACGTCTTCGAGTATAGAACGAATAAAATTTTTTGCTGAGACGAATTGTGTGAAAATTTCACATCTGCTATCACACGAGATTATGCGTATGATGGGAAAATCCAGAAAAGTCTACTTCGATGCGGTTCATGAGTTATGCGAAAAACATAGAGGAGGTAAGTTGCCATGCCTCTACTTCAACGATCGATTCGATCTGGTCTCCAATAATGAATTCTACCACTTTTCCACAATAGATATAAAAAAAATGGCAACCTAGGGAATATAAAATAAATTCGTCTGGTTAGTATAAAAATGGTGGTGAGGTATGTTGGCATCATTGTGAGGCTCGGGGGTGTGCTGGCGTTACTAGGATCGATCCTTCTTGTCATTTTTGCGTATGCTCTTTTGGCCTACCCGGTTGAAAAAAAATGTTCTACTACAACAGATAAATGCGAGTTCTTATCCAAAGCGCCAGAATTACTTCGTTCGCTAATAAATCCCTATGTCATTGTTACCTCGTTGCTGTTAATTGCTGGTGGCGTTGGTATGTTCAGATTTGGTTTATGGTATCAATATAAAAATGCAAATGACAATGACTAAAAGCTTCTGATTAAAAATCATCCAGTTGCATTTGTGTATGAGATTGCGATTTGTTGGGAGTGCATACCACACAACACGAAAATGAAATGAGTCGAAAAGACAAACTAAATCTGAACCTGGTACAATAAGATGGTACATCGCCTGCAAAGGCCAATTTTATAGTAGAAAAGTTTCAACGTGGTATCAAGTGTCAAATAAAACCTTTTTACCTGGATTCATTATATTGCTCTTGTCAAAAATTTGCTTTGTTTTAACAAAAAGTGAATATATCTCGGAACCATACATCTGAAATACACGTTTTACTCGCGCAAGGCCATCACCATGTTCTCCGGAAATGCTGCCGCCATGTCCTAAAACAAATTGAAAAACGTCGCATGTTATCTTGTCCATTGTATCTATTCCTGTTTTCTGTTCCGTGTCAATAATGGGCCTAGTGTGGAGATTACCATCACCTGCATGCCCGTAGATCGCATAACTAACATTGTATTTTCTGTAGACATCAATTAGGAAATTTACAAAATCTAGTAACAGAGACGGATCTAAAACAGTATCTTCTATCATGCCGAGAGGTTTTCTTGATCCTATAGTGTGTTTTAGCACATTATTTAAAGCATTTTTCCTCTCGTTCCAAATTTTTTCAACACTCGTCTTATCGTTCGTGCTTTCTATTACTCGAGAAAATTGAGAGACCCCAAATTCGAATTCCTTGATTTTTTTCTCCATTAAGGTATTCCCGTCGCCGTGAAATTCAACCAATACAGTACAGGAGTCGTAAAGAGTATCATTAACATGTGATATCTTACCACTCGTAGAACGGTCAAGTAATTCTGTAGCAACAGGTTTGTATTTTAAGATAAACGGGATCGACGCTGAAGCAGCTTGGACTGTTGGGAATGAAAGAAGACAAAGGTGTCTAAATTCTGGGACATCTAATATCAATAACTTTGCGCTAGTCACAATTCCCAATGTACCCTCTGATGCCAAAAAGATTCTTTGAGGGTGAATCAAGTCATTCTCAATGATGGAATCAAGACGATATCCGCAAGAATTCTTGCTCACTTTCGGATAAGTTCGTTGAATCAAATCCAAATTACTGGATACAATATTGATAACCTTCTTTACGGTACTGTCATAAGGACCATTATCGTACGCATAACCAAACTCGCCTCCTGAATAAACTGTTTTAACTCCTATAAGATAATTCATTATGCTACCATATCCTAGAGTATATGGGCCGCTAGAGTTGTTAGCAATCATGCCTCCCAAAGTGCAGTAGTTGCTACTTGCGGGATTAGGAGGAATAAATTTACCTCGTTTTTCAAGTTCCTTGTCCAGTTTGTGCTTTGTGATTCCTGGTTGTACTATTACGTATCTCTCTCCAACCTCTATTATCTTGTTCATCTTCTGAACTAAGTCTAATACTATCCCGTTTGAAAGACACTGACCTAGTAGGCCAGTGCCAGCTCCTCTGCACGCCAAGGGTACACTATGCTGCAAAGCATATTTTGAAATCGCCTGGACGTCAAATTCATTTGCAGGAGCACTTATGACCATTGGTTCTATCTGATAAGAACTTGCATCTACAGAATAGATTTTTTTGCTCCATTCGTCCCAATATGTGGGACACGAAGTTATCTTTGCAATTTCTTGACCTATATCGTCTGACATCTCTTCACAATTTCCATGCATCTACAAGTTCTTGAATGTTGAGGGACGACCAATTCAAATACTCATTTTGTATCCAGTATCCTGCCTTACCAGACCCGCATCTATTCGCAATATATAATATGTTCAAAAATGAAATAGTAGATTTATGCATATAATCTTGCTGCCCCAAACTATGTATCTTTGGAATCACAAGCTTTTATCATGCTCATGCAGTGCATTTCAATGTCGCGAAGACGTTTTTGTTTTTATCTTTATTGCGAACAATTATGTTTTCCAAATCAAAATTGGGTCGCTAGTAATTAGTATTGTATATTATTAAGTCATAGTCAAATTGAGCATCCAAGAACCGTGCCAATAAAACTTTGTGCAAATTAGCTTTTTCCAGATTACAAAATAATAATTGATTTTAGATCGTACTCATATCGAAATCTGTTCCTCAGGGCTCGCTTTCTTCCCTTTAATCTTTCGATAGAACCATAACTTCAGTGCCAAATACGCACTATAAAGTACCGATTTGGATCTCACAGAGTTGAGACCAAGAACTTGTATTTGAATGTTCATGTTCTCGTGGAATTAGATTCCAAAACATTGTTATGGTTTAATGAAGAGACATTATTGACCAAGTACAGCTGCTTTTCTGGAATATATGTTGATGTAAAAGCTATAACAACGTTGCAACTACCTAGTTATTATCCTAGTCTCATCTTCACGCGGGATAATTGTATGTTCTGCTTGAGCAACCATCTTGTGGTTTCCTTCTACAAGAATTGGATAGGAATGTACGTTTTTCCTTTTAAGAAGGAGTTCCAGCATTTTTCTAGCGTGAAATTCTTCATAGTCGTTTAGAACCCATCTTGTCGTGAAGGGAAGAGTCTTAAACCTATCCCAGATGTTTTGAAGAAATTCATCACAATTTTTCTCTTTCGTAGGTTTTCTTGATACTATGCCAAAAATATTCTTCACCTTACCCTCATAGACCACGCCTTGACCATCCTTAGTAGTTACAAAGGGCTCTATCGCATATGCCTGGTTGAGGGATAGTCCAAACGATGATCCAAATGCCCTGATATTAGGTATTGATTTTCCTGCGTGAATTGTAAACTGTTCAAGAGAATGACCACTAAGATTTTGAATTGGTTTGTATCCCTGTCTTGAGATTGTTTTTTCAATCACCCATCCTAATTCTGAAGACTTTGTATTTGGTTTAGCTATCTTGATCGCCTCATTTAGAGCAGTTTCTGCCGCGGCGGCCATTTCCAAGTATTTAGTATTGTATGAAACAGTTACTGCCGTGTCGGCAATAAAACCGTCGATATGAACACCTATGTCTATCTTTAATACATCGGTGTTAGCAACCACCGTTTGGTCATTTGGTTCTGCTGTATAGTGAGCAGCGATTTCATTTAGGCTAACATTGACTGGAAACGCTGGGGCACCTCCATTTAGTATTATTTCTCGCTCGATCTGCTCACAAATGTCATAGAGATTTTTTCCCGTATAGTCGTTTTTTCTGGCATTCTCCCGAACACGGGATGCTATCTCTCCAGCTTTGATGTAGCAATCAAATGAATTCACTTTGTCAGATATTTAGAGGATCATATATAGAGATATTGCTGAATGTATCAAATATCCAGAACGTTAATCGTGAGATCGTAATGATATTATTAATGTGTGGCGGTAAATGCCGACTTTGGAATTTGCGTGACTTGTCCCGTTGTCAAATAAGGTTAAAATTATGTTATCCGATACTCAACTTTGCTATGAAAGCATTATGCGGGGTCGTAGTCTAGCTTGGTATGATGCCAGCCTTGGGCGCTGGAGGCCGCCGGTTCAAATCCGGCCGACCCCATATTACCGTGAGTATCTCCTAATCATGCCTAAGTACGTGAATCCTTTAAGAGCAACTTGCCATTAGTACTATATATCAGTAACAAAAATGATAACACAGCGAAGTTATAATGACTAATGAGGAACGCAAATGCTTTTACAGTTTTTTTTACTGTGAGATAAGTTCGGTATCATTCGCTATTAAAGTAAATTTTAGTCTTCCCGCGTGAATGTTATAATGATTTGTCCCTTTCCCAATATGTTTGAATTGGTCTGAAAGAATATAAAATGATATTTTCTTAAGGGTATCTTTGAAGAAAGTTACTAGGCCTGCCATGAAATTGCACTATTTTTTCAACCTCTCCTTCATTTCTTTTATTACTAATATGATC
>JALZOS010000239.1 GCA_030913755.1 Thermoproteota archaeon
CTCATCTATTTGTCCATATGCCATAATTCTTGGATTTGACTTTGATACCCTAGTACCACCGGCAAGGCCCGTATTTCCTTTATCTCCAGTCTTTGTATAAATTTTCATTAGGTCAGTGTATTAATATGGACATTAATTTAAAATCAACCGCTGCTTTAGTCTGACTTTATGCTACCCAGCCAAAAGACTTTTACAACATTCATACTTCAAAAAGTGGATTTATTATCTACGACCGGTGTAATACTCTGTATTCAACTCAGGATTAAGTGCACGATAATTGAGACTACCTATTCCAAAATAGTTTAGCCCAATTTGATTCCGGATAACAACTGTATATTTATTTCAAAAAATTATGTAATCCTAGTTTATTCGGCTTAATAGGAATGCACTTCTGCTTTGTGTTCTCGTAGATACTTCTTTTTCTTGAAACGCTCGTCACACTTTTCGCATTTGAATGGCCTTTCAAACTCTAATAAGAATCTTCTGCGTCTCTCTTCTGGCGTCTCTATTACCGTGTTGGTCTGTGATTCAGTTCCATCGGCCATGATCGATTTGATATAACAATTTAATTATAACTTATTTAGCTTAAGGAAGATAATTACTTAAACTTCTTATCAGCTTTAGATGAGCCATAATAATGGCTCTGGCTCTGACGTTGCATGGTCAAGACAAGATTATATATTATTTAGAAATTAGGTTACTTGTGCCGTCGTAGCTCAGCCTGGGAGAGCACTCGACCTTATTTTAGGGGTGACGCTGAAGACCGAGCTGTCGTGAGCTCAAATCTCACCGACGGCATATTACAAAAGAAATCATTATTATCTTACTATTATACAATGAATGACATTAGCATCGATGCCAAGATCACTACTTAAGCCTATTAAGCGGTTGTTTTGCTCTCATAAGGACACATTCTCATTCAGGAAATACGATGACTTTGATTTCTATGAGTATAATCAATGCTCTAATTGCGGAAAGATATTGCGATGGTTGAAAGGGTTTGATGAAGACGAACGTGGGTGAATGGAATTAATTAAAATAAATCTCCAAATACTAATAATATTTTGGTGGGTGGGCGCAATAGCTGCTGGCAGTGCTCTCTCCTTTCCACTTTACCAGCACTATCTAACTGTAGGCATAGTAGGATGGAGTATTGTTGGAATAAGCACGGGTTTGATAATTTATGAAATTAAGAGAATTAAAGAAGAAGACAAGAAAAAAAATATACCATGATTTTATGTAATTTCTTTCCCTCCCTGCTCTTCTATAACCACCAATGTGACAGTAGATGTTATGCCAGGGACCTTCCTTATCCTGTTGGTTATTGTATGATTCATTGACTCTGTATTGTCTGATTTTACCTTGACAAATACATCATGCACTCCATATGTTCCTCGAACTTCCTTAACATCGGGCAACTTCGCAATTTCCGTTATGATTTTTTCCTCAGAACCCAATGTGCAATTAACTAGAATATATGCTGTAGGCATGAGAATACCAAGCGCATACTATGTATTTTAGTCTTTTCTATCGATGGAGTGTAAAAATAAATATTCTACCTAAATAATCTGATTCATTTCAAATCAGACTCCCGAGTCGCATCACAGGTTAAGAGTATGGATTTTATACAACTGCCCAGTTCGTTTGCTAACATACTTCCATTCTTTTTCATTGTAACTCACTTGCACAAATTTTTCTTTCAATTCGGGATGGAGGACATTATACACATCGTCACCAATTGTAATTTTGTTTGGTTCTGTTAGTGACGTCATCTTAGCAGAGACACTCATACAGTAACCAAGTATATCGAGAGGAGAATTTTTGTCAGTATTGTATTGCACTACGGCGTTTTCGCCTTCATCTATGCCTATCTTCGCGCTAAGTTCTGGGTAGTCGTACTGATTCAAAATTGGGTTTAAACCATTTCTAATGACACTTAACATGGACATACCACATCTGACAGCCGTTTCACAAGCAAGATATTTGCTGGATGCGGACGGATAGAAAGAGATAACAGCATCGCCAACATACTTCAGTACAAAACCACCGTAGCTTTGGACTACAGAAGACATCTCATAAGTAAATGCTCTGATTATCGTAGCTAATTTATCGACTGATATCGTCATACACAAATTAGTAGATCCCACGAGGTCTATGTACAAAACTGCTAGACAAATTTTTGAATCTGCATATTTTCGTAGATAGTTCTGTGCCGGATCAAGAGTTGAACTATATTTGTATCTTCTCTTAAGCGCCTTCCATAACCTTTTTTGCGTTTGACTAATGAGGGTAGTTACGTCATACATTTGTGAAGTATCGTGACTAGAATCTGCCTCATCAAGCGATTGTTTTAAGATGGGTGAATCTAAATGCTCACTGAAAGAATCTTTTTTTATAGAAAGCTTTTTCTTTTCGTCTTCCCCTTTCTCGTTAGGTTCCATCTCTGGATATTACAATTAAATATGTTGAATTTAAAGCTCATTTGTTATTAATGATAAAGACCCATTTTTGTTGCAGTACCACGCTCGAAGGTAAATTGTCTCTAGCAAATGCGAATGTTTATGTAAATTATTAATAAGGAGTGCAAATATGAGAGTCCCCTTAAAAGGCAGCGACAAATTCTGCTTGGATCTAAATTCAGTTTATTCTAGAATGGAGCAAGCTTATTTTGGTAGCCTTAAATCTTCGTTAAAGACATCGGCTATAAAGGTAATGCTTGGAGACGGGACGATAACAGACTCGGTGACTTTTGATCCTCAGGAAACAGTTCGATATTTTAACATTCTTGGAGGCTGCCTAAAGGGATGGTCTAACTCTGGAGTCTCCAAGTCCAACACAGATGATCTGCACAGAGCTACTTATCAAATATCCAATCAAATAGAAAAATACTACATTTCAGTACACTTTGAGATTCAATTTCATTCATTAAAGTTTTATAGGGTTGATAAAAGGGTCTTAGAAATCCAAAAGGAAATACACGAGCTGTCAAGAAAAAGTAATAAGATCCATCAATCGCTAGCCAATACTGGTAACGAAATTGTTGTACGAGAATTAAGAAACATGGGATACGGTGACCTTCCATTTGAAGACCTGCTGGAAAAAATGCTTTCAGATCAAGTTATTTCTTCTCAACTGGAAGATAAAGCAAAAAACGTCATGAGTCAGTATCCCGAATTGGGGGAGGTAGAAATTAAGGAGAGAGCTTTGGGTACTGAGCTAAATGATTACATTATGGAAGTATACACTATTGATCCCGTCGTAATTGACTATAACAAATTGATGCAGGGAGAGGTAGGGGTTGTTCTGTATATGGACATCGAGATAGTAAATAATATGAAGTCAAAAGAAAGACAAGCTTACGTGAATATTGAAAACATCAAGGCGGATTCCCGCAAGAGATTAATTGATTCTCTAGACAAATTAACGAGTACTATTAAAGACATAGAAAAGTGGCGAAGTGAAGAGTTATCTTTAAACACTGCTTCTCAGAAAACATCTCCTGAATCAGAATTTACGGAAAAGTCATAATAGTGTTCATACATAGGATCGATCATTAGTAATTGAATAATAGGAATAAAATATATCACGAGTCTGAAACACCTTCATTAAAAAAGATCTTAGATGCTCGCACCTTAATGGACGATGAAGTCAGAAAAACACCATTAACAAAGTCACATACCTTTTCAAAAATGATAGGCTCGCATATCTTTCTGAAAATGGAGTCGATGCAAAAGACCGGTTCTTTCAAGGTTAGGGGCGCCTGTTCAAAGGTCAACAGCTTGACGGCTGAAGAGTGCAGGAGAGGAGTTATAACAGCATCCGCCGGCAATCACGCACAGGGAGTTGCCTTTTCTGCAATGAAAAAAAAGATTCCATGTAAAATTATTATGCCAAAAAGTGCGTCGCCTGCAAAGGTAGCAGCTACAAGGTCTTACGGGGCAGAAGTAATTCTCTCAGGTAACACGTATGACGAGACATGGAAGATAGCTGATTCAATTTCCCAAGATAACGGCTATGTTATGATTCATGCATTTGACGATCCTCTAGTCATATGTGGCCAGGGTACTATAGGGTTGGAACTCATGGAGGACATGCAACATTTCGACAAGGTATACGTTCCGATAGGAGGGGGTGGTCTAGCTTCAGGACTCGCAATTGCAATAAAGGCTAAAAGACCTGATGTGAAAATCATAGGTGTAGAATCTGATCAATTTCCTGCTATGAAAGAATCCATATCATCTGGACGCCTAGTCACTACAACTAGCGGCTTTTCCATTGCGGATGGAATTTCTGTTAAATCACCTGGTGACCTCACGTTTAAAATTTGTTCGGAATATCTTGATGATATAGTTACCATCGATGATATTTCAATAGTGGAAGCTATGTTCTTGCTGATGGAAAGGGAAAAAGTTGTAGTTGAACCAGCAGGAGCGGCTACTCTTGCTTATCTATTGTCAAAGAATGATCTGAAAAGTAGTGAAAGGGTTGTGTCTATTCTCTCTGGAGGAAACGTCGATATGTATCTTCTGGGCCAAATAGTTGCAAAGGGATTGATGCAGATGGGTCGCATGCTTAAAATCTTTATTCAATTGCCTGATAAACCAGGAGCACTGAAGACAGTTGTCGACAGGATAGCCGAACTGAATGTCAATATTGTGGAAGTCAACCATGATCGGCTAAGTTCGAACGTCGCAGCGGGCTCAGCTGGGGTTTATCTCAGTCTTGAACTTGAGGATGAAAAACATGCAGAAAAACTAATGGATTTTCTAAAGAAAGAAGGAATAGAATTTAGGCTAACAAGCTAAATTAACCCGTTGAAATAAAAAGTAACGTTAGACTAGCTGCAGTAACAGTATTCCCTAACGCCAGCCTTGTCTGCTGTAGATCCGCCAATCCTGACCAACACGAATTCGTCCTTGGCCCTAACGTACGAATCATTAAGATTTCTCTCGTTCTCCCTAAGACTCTGATATTGGTCCATAGATAATTTTGTGCGCGATCCAATCTCCTCCTCTAGGTTCATTCCCTTGACGATTTCTTTGTACGCTGGTTGGATGATACCGCTAAATACCATCGCGCTACTTCCGCTACCGTATGACCCAAAGCCAATTCTCATCCCATCTATATTGTGATTTTTCTTGTCCTCGTATTCTAGGAGGCTTCTGAATCCCATGTACATAGACGCTGTGTAAAGGTTACCAATTATGCTTGATGCTTCCAAAGAACTTGACATCTTTTTCTCATATACTTCGTTGTAAAATGAAGTTTGCATAAAGCTCTTCCTAAATCGTTCATCCGCCTTCATAAACTCGGTGTCAGCCAAGATAGATTCAATAGTTCCACGAGGATCTTTTGGTACTGGTTCAGCAAAACCTATTTCCTTTATTACTGAATCCCATCGCGGCAGAGTCCTCCATTCATGCCTAAGAAGATATGCCAATGCCTTCTCCCCCATCCTCCTGTAGGGTAGGTGAACTGTGAATAAATCTATATGATCAGTAATTGATTCACCGTCATTTATCCGCACCAATCCTGTCCTAATGGCCTTTTCTTTGTAGCTGTCAAACGCTTTTCTGACCTGAATGAGGTATAACAGATTTGAGTAAGTTCCGTTTACGAGTGGAGTTTCCTTACCAAAGGGTCGGTAGAAATCATATTCATTCTTGATGGTTGTTGACGTCACCTTAGGATCAAATGAAATAAGTCGAGGCACTTCTTTAATCAACATGGCCACCGCACCGGCTCCTTGAGTATATTCTCCGGGCGAACCAACATCATACTTGGCAATATCGCTGACAACAACGATCGCTGCCTTGTTGTTGTTCTCTTCTGCCCTTATCCAGTTGGCGTTATCATAAAGCGCATAAGAACCACTAACACAGGCAAATTTGCATTCTATTCCACCAGCATGCTCAAACGAGTCCTCGCCGTATATCTGTTCTAACATGCCGACCACAAATGAATTCATCGCTTTTGACTCGTCTATGCTCGATTCGGTGGCAACGTACAGCCTGCCGATATCCTCCGGCTCCAGGTGGTTTCTTTGCATAAGTTTGAGACAAGCATTAGCTGCCATGCAAGCTGAATCCTGGTTTGTATCAACCATGGTCATTTTCTTTATTCCTATACCGTATTCTAATTTTTGAGGATCAATACCCCTTGCCTCGGCAAAATCCCTGTAATCCAAGTAAAGTTTTGGAATATAAATAGCAAGATCGTCAATGCCCACTGGCATAATAGACCTTTGTCTCATTGTAGACATTTAAAGGTACTTATAGAAATTATTGATCATCTACATGAAAGATCACAGCTAAGTAATTTTATAGACGAGAACGAAGTACAAAAAATATCCTCATTGTTTCATTCTGTATTAATGCTTTTTGATAAGTCTATAGAAGTTGTCGCGTTCGTGGGCCGAGTAACCAATTTGTTTTATTGCAGAAACAATAGTATCAGAGGTAAGTTCTGTCGATCGGGCACCTGTCGCGGTGACCACCTCCTCTCCAATGAGTGTTCCACCGAAATCATCTGCGCCATATGTTAGTGCCAGCTGTGCCATCCCTATTCCATTTGTTAGCCATGACGATTGAAGATGGTTAATCAAGTTATGATACACTATTCTTGAAATGGCAATCATTTTCAACAATCGCAAACCGCCGGAAGGGTACCTTATCAATCCCTCAGATTGCATCTGTGTCATATTAGGTTCAAAACTCC
>JALZOS010000244.1 GCA_030913755.1 Thermoproteota archaeon
GTATAAAATAGTCTATACTACTGGAAATTGGATCCAAGATTACACTACGCACAACAATATTAATAATGCGCACTACACTAATTGTATCCCAGAGAATGAATGCGAATATCACTGACGTCAAAACAGATGGCTTGGAGAGGCTATATCTTGAGACTGCTGATTCAGAACATATCGAGATGTACTTAAAGGCAATGTGGCGTATCCTGGAGAAAGGTGAGGAAATCAAAGTCGTGTCGATAGCTAAAATCCTTGATATTAAGCAGCCATCTGTCGTCCAAATGCTCCATAAGTTAAATGACTTGAAGTTAATTAAATATCAAGTAGGGAGTAGTTCTATAAAGCTGGCCTCCAAGGGAGAAAGGATAGGTCAAAAAATGATGCGAAATACTAGACTTTTGGAAGTTTTGATGAAAGACTCCCTTAAAATAGAAATTGATGAAGAAATGGTATGCGGTGTAGAACATCATATGAAGTCTATTTTCACTGATGCATTGTGCACCCTACTGAAACATCCTAGGGTCTGTCCTCATGGTAACGTCATACCACAAGGAAATTGCTGTGGTATGACGCTGTGATTCCTATAAGTTGTTAATTTCAGCCCCATGAATATATTCAGGCATTAAATATGAAACCACGTTAGAGGAAATAGAAATCCCTCTGGAATCCTAATAATTGTTGGAATTGCTAAAAATGGAAAGGGATCGACTCGTTAATTCTTATTTATGATGCAAAAAAAATATATTGAATATGATTCCCTATCCGACATGATCTTGGCGCGTTCGGTAGTCGGATAGGGACCGTGATTTGGATGCCAGTTTGTCCGTCAGCCCACTTTTTTCCATCACCTCCCAGATGAAAGCGATTCAATTTGTGTGTGGAGTTGGTTGTGAATTGGACATCGGTAATAACACAATTATCTTATTTAAATAAAATAGACGATTTTAGGAACTGAAAAATCAAAATATCGTTTAAATAGACATTTGTAATAAAAAAAAATCATATCTATTGAAAATTGATAGTTCGTGTAGTTTGATTTTTGGATTATAATTCATTGTCATGGGATCAAGTTTACTATTTGGTATGCACTATGGAAACATTTATGCTATAAAACAAAACGTTTCTGATTTCAGTTTTGTCTCTGCCGGTGACTGGGATGTAATTCAAAGGCTCAAGATACTGAGAAATATGGAGAACAAGACTCCAAATCTGGAGTTAGCCCTGGGTCGTCTCTTTTATCAGAAAAGTGCTCATTGCTGGTTTAACATGATGAGTCCACTGATCAACAAAACTAGGATTGCTATTGGAGGATCAGGAATATCACTTTAAGGACAGTACGAGATTGAAGGAATATATGGATGAGTTTCATATTCTAAATCAACACTACTCCTTTGATTATGGAAACGTTCACTTTGTGGGTATGTCAGTGGAGATTCCGTTCGACAAATAACGCACCAATACTAATGAGGATGATAAGCAGAGCGAGATTTTTCCTCGACATCTTGGAGAGTATTGAGGAATCACAACCATGATTGTCCGGATAAAAACCCATTTTGTGAATTAAATAATGGAAAATGAATATGAGTTTATCAGAGAAAAATAATATACATTCTAGGTGGGACAATACATCGAGCAATGCCAACGAAGAATGAGGCGAGCCTCATCCAATAGTACCGTTGGTTGAAAGCATAATTGTTTCTCCAACGGTCTTACCATTGTCAGTACTTAATCTCATAACCGGTGTACCATCTGTCTGATTTGTTTCCCACCATATGACCACTACACTATCTGCGTCTGAGTATCTAACATATTTTTTTATAGGCCATTATTTGATCCCATATTTTAGATTAATTCTTCTTACGTAACTCATAAATACTCAGCTCGTAGGCTAGGCTTACAACATAAATGAGATGTCAGTATTGTAAAAATGGTCTAAGCTACTTAGGCCATGTAAAAAAACCACGTCCACTACAAAATGCAAGACTTCGGTGCGTATACTGTGGTGTCGAGTTCACTGAGAGAAAACGATATCGACAGAAGAACGCTCCTTGATTTGTACCCTATGTTTATCACATCTCACAGGTCTTTTTAGGCAATATGGAAAAATTATCTTCAATGTTGAATGTCTGATACTAAAAAGCTAGTTCGATAACGAGAGTTGGAAAAATAAAATAAAAAGGAAGACTACTAATTAGCAGATGCTTCCAGTATAAGTTCAGATCTGGCTCTACTCAATTTGTAACAACTATTACAAACCATCTTATCGAACCAGAAGCGTAACTCGTATGTCTTGTCTCCACACATCTGACAGCGCATATTAGTTTGCATATTATGTATAATATGATTTGTACTATTAAATCGCTTCTAAAGCATCTATATAGTTTGGTCTAAAATAGATGTAACGAATCTTGTTAGGCTACCAAGGTCTAATCTGCGCTAGGACACATAAACCGAGGTGGTTCTTTTGGATTTCCAAAGAACTGCTATGACTTAGTGAACGTGATGAAAAATAAACATCTGTATACTACTAATAATAAAATACGTCCATAAGGCCTTCCCTAGGATTAACAAATAATGTGAAGATAGTTACTAAATCTATATGGCATGTTATTGGTACTCTCAATATTGCTCGGGGAACTATTCGATCGGTCTGAGTTATTGCAAGATAATTGGATTAAGGTTAGAAATTTGTATCAATAATGTAGATAATATTATTGTGCTTCCGAACAGTCAAGGTTGGTTGATAATTAATTAAAATCGCATGCGTCGTTTCTATTTATCTTTCCAATTCCACCATTTTAACTTCTCAGGATCATGCTTAGTGTGTTCCGCATAATAGACCGCACATCTAAATACGTAGAGCAAACATCTATCTTGCGTAACTCCTGAACATCTGTTGGATTGATCGTATAACTCTTCTGGGCTCTTACCTTTCAGATCTGAAACAGATCTTATTCCTATATTCAATAAATCTTTGCCAATCCTCTTGCCAACACCAGGGATACTTTGTAATTCAATAAGTGACATCGAGAATCATCACAATACTACCTTCACAAATGCATAATAATTGTATATCTCTTCGATGTCATTTCGTGATATATGACGTTTCAGTCCGGACCTCTCATCGTGTCCTTCTCATCTCTTCTCACCATTTCTAGGTCTTGGTATTATCCTCAGCATCTTGAACTCCTCTCCCAGATATCGTGAATTTTACCGAACCATATGCATGATAAGGTGAATCCTGCATTATGGCTATTCTATTACGGCCTGCTTTTCTGAAAAATATCCTGTAGCATGGGCCATGATATTACCGCCTGATATGCGTGTAGGATCTCCGGCAAAAGTTGCATCCGGATTTGACTGGACTTGGTTTGTTAGTAGAACTGCAACATTACAAATTTCTGCAAGTCTGAGAAGTTCTATGTAAGATAGAGTTCAATCTTTGTTGTCTGTCAGCAAGTGTGCCTCTTCCCGTATATTCTGCTCTATGTAGGGAAATAATGGATTCAATAATTACCACTCTAGCCCTAAGTTCTTCTATCGATTTGCCAAGATTTTTTATTATGAATTCTAGATGTCCGCTGTTGTATGT
>JALZOS010000264.1 GCA_030913755.1 Thermoproteota archaeon
ACATAATGACGTAACCTACGCCAATGACCGATAATACGGCACCAACGCGGCTGATAGTATTCCAGAAGGACACTAATAGCGGAGAATCACTTAACATATCGTTAGAAACATTCAAAAGAACTGATCCAAGAATAATCTGATTTTCCTTTCTTGTTTAGGTGAGAGAAATTGTGTACGCGAGCAGGATTGGAGGCCGTCTTCTCATTCAATATCCTGATATTAGGCCCATTTTAAGAATCTGATTGTGATTATACGACATAATTCCTATCCATTGTGTTGACGATCAGATTCTTCTGTTTTACGAGTTATTTAGAAACGAGAGGAAATTTTCGAGTTATTTCCCAAAATGGTACCTCCTAGCATAATTCGCTGTTAATAGTCTAATTGTAGAATTTGGTATACGATATATTGGCTTCTGTCTGATCGGATAGCGTGTAATCATAAAATTATCTTTAGTTGAAAGGGTTATCAAGGCTTGTGCGTGCATTGGGAGACCTTCTAACAAGTTCATTTTTTTCTAGATCGAGTAATTCTTGTTATCTCTTGCGAGGACCAGTAAAACATTATACTATTTATCAGTTACAGGTTAGTAAATATGTATTAAAAATAGGTATAGATAATCATAAACAATTATTATTCATATTTAAATATCCGTAATGGTAAATCATCTATTGTAAAGTAGATGACTTGTAAGGGAATATGTATTCGTCACAAGGCTCAGAAGCCTGTTGGTTCAGGTAGATATGTTAGTGGCCAGAAGCGCTGTCAAATCTGTGAAATCTTCATAAAATGGGATGGACTTTGGTGTCCCTGTTGTGGATATAGACTCAGAACTAAACCTAGAAATCTTAAGTATAAAGCAAAACTAAGAGCTAGAAAAGTGAAGGATATGGAACCTATTTTGACTGTTCCCATACCTTAACTTTTTAAGATCCTTTTACAGGAATCCTTTAGCATCGAAGACGTTTTTCTAAGAAGTCCAATATCCACGTTTAGATCAAAAGTTAGTTTACTCAGTTTTGGATATATCTCGGCAAACTTAGTACTTTTACGTTCTAGATACTCTATCCCTGCTTTCCCAATAAAATAGTAACAATCAGCTAATAATCCATTATCTAAAAGATGATCGATCTTGGAAAATATAATACGTTTGTCATCCTCTTCTCTAAAAATTTCTTTAATTGCTCTGTATGACCTGTTAATTGTTGTTTTTGAAGCTCTTTCTATTCCCAAACATTCAAGTCCGGACATGATGGCTCCAGCAAGTACCTCATTTGGCTCGTCAAGGGTTCTTATCTGGTTTAATTCGTGCATTGGCATTGGTCTAATTCCAGAACTTAACAAAATACCCTGCAAAAGGTGATAAGCGGCTATCTTTAAATGCAAAGAAGCAAATTCTACTTTTGATTCATTGTGACTGTCAGCTGTATCTATATTGAATAGGGAACTTACTATCATTTTCTTTGCCTCGCCCCTAAATATTCTGTCTGTAGCCACACTCGTATTCTTGGGGGTGGGGGAAAAGAGAGGCATATTCTCGTATCCGATGGGTATCATGTTCTCTAATCGTATGTGGTGTTTATTTCCACGGGATGAAAAATTCAGAAACTCAATTACGTTGTCGTCAAGCTCAACCACTCGATCGAGCGGATCGTTAGGATCAAATAATGCAATGTCATATTCACAACACTCGAAAGAACTTTCTACATCTTGTGCTCTGCAACCAACGAGTGCTATTCTTCCCTTAATATTTTGATTAAGATATTCTATAATTGACGGAGGAATATCCATAGTCATGTCCTATTAATTTTGATATGACTTATTTGAAGCAAACTCTGTTGGCATTAGGGCAAAAGTTTGAATCTAACAAGTTACCGAACGGGCACGGTACATAGACATATCTTTGGTGAGCTAATTCGGGTCGCTATAACAAAATGAAGAGACTGGACAATAAGCACATCTATTTCAAATTATCCCTTTCATTTGTATCATGATAATTCTTAGGATCCAATCTGAACCCAGTGACAGCTTCATAAGGAATTTCACTTATCTTTAGGTGATAATCGAGTTGTTTCTTTTTCATTCTCCCTGATAGCCAAATGACAAATCTATCTTCTACAGTATTCCCTTCCTGCTTATCAATCTCAGGATGAATCTGCAGGATCTTTTCTACTAGTTGCACTGATAATGAGATCTGAAAAAAATCCCATCCTAGTGTTTTCTTCCCTTCAGAATAACACTTACAGTCACTTCTCATGTGAACTTCCATCTCTAACGTATTCAAATAATCGATAATCTTGTGTCTTTCATTCTCAAAATCGATACAAGACCCTGCAATTAATATTGCAGCTCTGGGTTCAAGAGACCTTTCGCCGGTTCCTTCAAAAAGCGGTGAATTCATCTTCGCCCCTTCAAGTTCTGTGTAGTCTCTAGAATCAGCGCGTTTAACGAAGATCTTATCTCCAATTACTGTACCGAGCGTATCTCTTGCATCACGGTCCAATCGAATCACTCCAGTGCTAGTGTCGGTCGGCAAGAGTGCAAGGCACGTAAATTTTTTGGTAGTTAATTGACTGATCACCTCTATAAGATCACCATCAGAGACATTCAGTTCACTCATGACATCTGGAGCTAGTCGCGCTATTTTTCGAGCATTATCCTGAATTTCATTTTCCCCGACGATCAACTGTATCGTATCGGCAATCTTATTCATAATAGTAACAAATGAATGAGATAATATAAGAGTATTATTGATCGGCGTCATCTGAGTTACAAATTTACACATGTGGCCGCAGCCAAGTAATTGTCCTCTTTAACAGATCGAAGCCAAACAAGCAAGTATTTGCTAAACCTAAGATCTTATCGGTCACCCTAAAAAATTATGAAAAAAAAATATTTGACTGTTTTTTGGGTTCTTTAATTCTTTCTGTAAGTTTGTCTTTTTTTTATGGTATGGACCTACTGTACAGCTTTCCTTCGAGTGCTAGCTTGTACATCTCGGCTACGTATGGATTCTTTGCAGGAGTTTCTGCACCTAATTCAACTAGACGTGCATATACTCTTACTACATAAGCAAGAGCGCCCATGAAAGCTACTACAACTCCCATGTTAAACATCCAGTGGTTTGGCACTGAAAAGATCTCCTCGAC
>JALZOS010000271.1 GCA_030913755.1 Thermoproteota archaeon
CCCGAAACTAACACGCTTCCTGATGTTACGGTGTATTTTGGATGCCCCATTATCACGTTTGCCAACGTGCTTTTACCAGACCCGTTAGGTCCCATAATGGCATGGACCTCTCCCCTGTCCACACTTAAATCAAGGTTATTTAGAATCTCCTTACCATCAATGTTAGCAGATAAATCATGAATTTCTAAAAAAGGCATAAATCGTGTTTGAGAATAACTTAATATAAAGTATTACAGAGTAGCAATTACCAGTAGAAATTCAAGAATTGGTGATTACCTTCAAAATTATTTATTATGAGTGTTTCTTCAATTAGAGTGGAATACTTTAAAGGTGCTGCAAGATGAGCTGCTATTCATTTTTTATTTCAAATTTGTAAACCCTGGAAGCATGGGCATATAATGCTTTAAATTGTTGTTAAAATTATTTGAAGAGAATATTGTCAAGGGGCCTTTTTATCGGCAGATTTCAGCCATTTCATTTGGGACACAAGGCATCGATTGATTTTGCTTTGAGCCAAGTCGACAGTCTTGTAATTGTAGTTGGAAGTTCGCAAAAGAGCCATGAAGTTAGAAACCCATTTACTACTGGTGAAAGAATTCTCATGATCAAAGAATCTCTAAATGCGGATATGGACCTTGATCAAAAGAGATTACTTATTATTCCAATACCGGACATAAATATCCATTCTCTGTGGACAGCTCAAATTAGCAATACCGTTCCAAAGTACGATTCTGTATTCACAAATGATGAATTCACTGGTATGCTATTCAGGGAAAATGGAGTTAAAGTGATAGAACCTCCGCTTCATCGTCGTCATGAACTTTCGGGAACGGTAATAAGGAAAAGAATATTAAATGATCTTGAATGGGTATATCTCGTTTCTCCTCAGACTGTTGTAGTCATAGGAGATATTGATGGAGTACAGCGTATAAAAAAACTCTCGTTATTTTACCCGTTCTCCCATGGATAATGTTTCTACCTTCATGCTTTGATGCCAAGTACAAAACGAGATGGATAATAACTGGGCAAGCATTATGATAATTGTCATTGAAGGCACATTCACTTTCAAAAAGAGAAATCCGTGATATTGCTGGACGTATTAGTAAGAATTGGCCGAGATCTATTATTTGGAATATAAAGAGCTTGAATGCAATCGAAACTGAAAAGGGTGGTAGGCTTCTTATTGGCGAAGGCATTACCGCGATCCAGACAAAGGATGATTTGATAGTTCCTCATTTAGTTGAAAAGGATCTTCTAAGTCATTTTCCTTATATCCTTGTTGACATGGGGGCAGTGGGGTTCATTTGCAACGGTGCTAACGTTATGAGACCTGGGATTACATATTTTGATGACTTTGGTGAGTCAGAAATTGTTGTGGTAAAGGATCAAGTCCACAATAAATCATTGGCAATAGGTCTTTCAAGAGTTGATGGTAAAACGATGATGAATTTAGAAAAAGGACCTGTGATCAACAATCTTCATTATGTGGGAGATATTTTCTGGAATCTAAAGAAGGAATTAAGGTTGTAATCATCTCCACCCTTACTTGGGATCAGTACCGTATCTTTCTTGGTCATCCAGTATTGCTTGTCCTTATGTAAGTTTATAACTTAATAGTATCTTCCTGCATGACTTTATCTGATATGATCACTAAGTCGATACCATCGCCACTAGCAGAATCGCGTTGGATTGATGACTTTATGGCTTTGATGGCTAGATTCTTAGCAACCTCTATTGAAATATCTTTTTTATATTCAGAGTCCAATACTCCAAGAGCCATTTCTGCCCCGGTTCCAACCGCAGCGTAATCATCCGGGAGAAGAGAACCTAATGGATCCAGTGTATAGATCAGGGGCGATGGATCGGTTCCTCCCACTACCACCTGAGTCAAAAGGGGGAAATATCTCCTTTCGAACATGATTACAGACATTAGCTTAGCAATAGAATTTGTCGCAACATCGCGTCGAATTTCAAGCTTCCTAATTCTTGACAATGCCGTCACTTGTCTCACCAATATCTGCATATCCGCTACCATACCAGCGCATGCTGCAGCAACGTTGTGTGTAATGGGAAACACCTTTTTTGTATTTTTATTCACTACAAAATTCCCGTAAGAAACACGTTTTTCTGCTGCCAGAACAATTCCATCACTACACGTTATACCAATTGCTGTTGCTCCAGGCATAAATTGAAAAGCCATACTTATTCAGGTTAGAAGTAAAGATAGTCAGATTTAGTCCTTTCTATCATTTCAATAAATAAGACTTTATTGTGTGATAGAAACAATGGGCGTTATAGCTTCGATCCACTAATCGTTTTTATTGGTGCGATCCAAATTAAAAGCGTTTGTTTATACACTAACCACTTCTTGACAAGCCATCGTGAATTCTAATAGCTTCTGAAATGAGCCTATTTTGAAGCTCTAGAGCTTCCTTTCCTTCAGGATGTCTTGCCTCCGCTATTGCCTGTGCAACTATATTCATTATATCTCTAAGAAGGAACTCGTCACCTCTAGAAGATTCTGCCTTGTATGTCGGATTAGCTTTATTTACAAAGACAACATTCTCGTTTACAAAACTATATCTGGAATCAGATTCGTCCTCATATGGAATTACTTTAAATCCTACCTTTTTAAGTACAAACGTCTTCTTAAGAACAGGTTTCCTAATCTTGGTTGTCGCGATAGTTGCGGTTGGATGTTCTGTTGTCTGTTCTGGAAATGTACTTATTTGTCCACTTGGAATCATCCCATTAGCGGGCTGTACATCTCCAGGTATCGTGCTAATTTCATATTTCTGGTGAGATTTCTCCAACTCAGATTCTTCGCTTCTTACGGCTGGTGTTCCATGACCTTCTATATCAGAATATTCTTTTTCTAGATCAATTGATTCCTTGATTGATGCGTCTGCGGGAATTGAAGATGAGTCACCCGAACTTAAATTGGCATCGCTTGTTTCTACTATTTCATAACCTTCAATTTCCTCTTGGGATTCTAGCGTTTCAATGACAGCCTGACCTAGAACCTTGTCAATCTGTCTATATAGCTTGGATTCCTCTCGAGTGATAAGAACATCTTCATATTCAGCAAGACTCGGTATCACACTATCTATAACAAAACTTTTCATTTGCTTGTTGAACCTTTCGTACTCTTCATCCTCTATTATGGCCGATTTGTCAGCAAACCTGGAAGTAAGATTATCGCATCTCACATAGCCGGTAACTCTACTCAATTTTGCCTCAAATCCAAAAGAGGTTCTCAATACAATATGGTTTCCTATCATGATGGCTATCCCCCTTTCGTCTTCTGATAGCGGCCTGCGTGCAATAGCGATCTCCCCAGTGATTTTGCCATCATCCAGGTTGACCGGAATTCTGTGTCCTTGTATATCTGGAGCTTTAATCGGTTGTGCCGATGAAAAATCCCATTCGATGAAGCGGTCTGCTCTCTTGATAGTTACCTCGAATAATGGCTGTCTTAAGACGGCAAGTTTCCGGATCTCTTTTATCAATCTAAATTCATCAATCTGAACCCTGGAAGCACTTATCATTAGCTCGGTTCCATCCCTCTTTAGTGGTGACTCACCAAGTTCCCTTAGTTCAGAATTCCCTGTAAACAGCTTATCAAGTGAATTAGAATCAATCAACAAACACTTGTTAAAAATACCTTGACGTGTTCTTATCTTCATTCTTTCGAAAGATGTCAGAAATGATAGACGACCAGTACCGTATCTTCCCGTCCTCACTCTCTTAAATTTAGGTGAAATCGAATCTATTCTCTTGTGTGGGGAGCCAAGAAGCAGAAACTTTTGTACTCCTTCTTGGTCCATTCCTGCATCGTCTTCGATGCAAACAGAACCTCCATTCAAAATCGTGATCAATACTTTTGTCGCATCCTCATCAAATGCATTTTCCACTAATTCTTTTACTACTTCCGCAGGAGAAACCCATGTCTTAGTAGCAAATTCCTTGAAAAAGGAAGGATGAACCTTTAATGCTGTACCCATCTATAAGATGGAACATTATCTTCTCACCTTTATTTATTACTGACAATTGATTTGTATAAACATTTCACTCCTTCTGCTTTTGGTATTCACGTTTATTTTACGTTGGTCTTCATATCAGTTCCCAACCACCTATATTTAGTGGAAAGGTCTGAGCGTATATGTAGAAATTCCTAATAGCAAATCATCATCTCCAAATCTATCGACAGTTGGATGGACAATTTTTATATATTTTTATTAGATGCGAATCATGTTAAGAAAATCCATGCCGAATCAGAAAATCTTGATAGCCAAATTGTTAATTAATTCTTGGCTTAGGCCGTAAATCATTTGCGGTTTTGGAGAAGAGGTTAACCAGATCATTACTGCAGGAACCGAAGCACACACGATTATGGTGAGAATTATCAACCAAACTGCAGTCATCTTTTCGGCCATATTCTACATCATTTCCTCTAGATATATAAATTTTTGATATTCGCCTATAACTTCTTTGACAAAATAGATTTCGCGAACTATTTCCATTGGGAATGTTTTGCTTCTCTCGGGAAATTTGGTCGAGCTCTGATTATTACATACAACTCAAGTCAGTTCTTGCCGCCGTGTGATCATAATACAAAGATACTAAAGATGACCAAAGGGTCTTCGCGATTATAATTTGCTAAAAGTCTAGAATGATTAGCGTATCTATCGCTCTATGGGGCATCACTGAAAATAAGAATATAAGTGACCGCTATGGCTTCAAAATCTTACCAAATGAGATTACTTGAATATCAAGGAAAGCAGTTATTTTCAGAATATGGAATACCCGTCCCCGTCTCTCAGCTAGCGTGGGATGAGCAAGAAGCAATAAACGCATCAAAGAAGATAGGTTTTCCTCTAGTGCTTAAGTCGCAACTGACAGTTGGAGGACGCGGCAAGGCTGGAGCCATCGTAAAGTGTTCTAACGAATCAGAATTTATTGCGAAGTTTAACGAACTCTTGCATAAAGAGGTGAAAGGTGAATTACCACAAGGAATTTTGGTAGAGGGAATGATAAATATTGTGAAAGAACTCTACGTATCGTTATTTCTCAATAGAGGAAAAAGATGTTACTCGTTGATTAGTTCCAACGAGGGTGGAGTAAATATTGAATCTGTAGATAATAGAATCATTATGGATTTGCCCCACATAGGATTATCGAAAGAGGTTGTTCAAGACCTAGCCAGGAGATTAGGATTAGAAGGAACGACCGTCATCTTATTTGTAGACTTTATTATGAAACTCTCTCGCCTAGTAAAAGACAACGAGGCGGAACTTGCTGAAATTAACCCAGTGGCAATTCTTTCTGATGGATCATGTATGGCACTTGATTCTAAGGTAATAATAGATGATAATAGTATCTTTAGACATCCACAGCTGAAGAAATTTCAGCAAGTGTCTGAGCTTCAGGCTCGAGCTGAGAAGAGTGGTTTTTCGTTCGTTGAATTGGATGGAAATATCGCTATCATAGGAAATGGTGCCGGCTTGGTAATGTCTACTTTGGATTTAGTCAACGACAATGCTGGAAAACCCGGTGCTTTTTTGGATTTTGGTGGGAGAGCCACCACAGAGACGATATATCAAGCATTGGAGGTCATCAGTAAGATACCCAGAATCAAGGCGATCTTAGTAAATCTATTTGGAGGCATCGTTAGAACAGATTTGGTTGCGCAAGCTATCCTTGATGCTTACAGGAATGGGATTATAGGCGTTCCAATTTATGCACGTATATCCGGAGCTGAATCAGTAAAGGCGAAGAACATGTTAGCAGGTAGTCGGGCCAAAATTTATGATAGCGTAGAAGAAGCAATATCGTCTCTCATGGGCTATGTAAACGGAGGTTCTTCCTGAATGACAGGAAAATTCGACATTTTTGAACTACTAATTGGTAAACCCGAAGAACAGGATTATCTGAAAAAACCTGTAATAATTCAAGGAATTACGGGAAACTTTGGATCAGCTCATACACGATTGATGAAGGCATACGGAACTAATGTTGTTGGAGGAATCACGCCTGGAAAAGGTGGACAAGATTTCGAAGGGATACCAGTCTACAACTCTGTCCAGGAAGCCTGCAAGAATGTGGAGGCAAAAATATCAGGTGTGTTTGTTCCCGCCCCGTTCTTTTTGAATGCTGCGAAGGAGGCACTCGATAACGGAATAAAATTGTTGGTAGCTATTCCGGAACATGTACCTGTGCGTGACGCAATTGATGCAGTGGAATATGCGAGCTCTAAGAATGCCAGAATAATTGGGCCAAACACACCAGGGGTCATAGTTCCGGATGTAACTAAAATTGGAATAATGCCACATCAGCCTTTTAAACCTGGGACAACAGCAGTTTTTTCAAGGAGTGGGACTCTGATGTATGAAGTATCATTTCACTTAAGCAAGGCTGGGATAGGTCAGAGAATTGCCCTTGGCATCGGAGGCGATCCTATAAACGGAACTAATTTGATAGAGGCATTTGAATTGATAAGATATAGAGATGATGTCGAATCAGTTGTTATTGTTGGAGAGATAGGCGGAGATGCAGAAGAGCAGCTCGCAGATTACATAATGAAAGGCAACTTCACAAAACCCGTTGTTGGCTATATAGCAGGACGGTCTGCACCAAAAGAAAAAATAATGGGTCACGCAGGGGCGATAATTTACGGTAATTACGGTTCGGCCGAGTCAAAAATTTCAAGTTTCACTAACGCAAATGTTCCTGTAGCAAAAAGGCCCACTGAAATACCTGAACTGTTGTTACGAAAAATGAAAAAATAAATTAAATACGAGTTTTGAAAGAATGCGATGGAATTAATCCTAGAACGGATTTACGTGCGGAATCTATTTGAATACCGCTGGGGAAAATTCATGAGTTCCATCTTGTAATCATGGATTGCAATACCAAGCGTTGAGACAAGGAAGCGCGATATATATTTACAAAACTTAAATGGACACTGTAGAGATTTTTCCACCAGCACTGTTCGATTGCAAATGTTGAATTTTCAGGCACCATTTGTTTGAATAACCACTTTTGAACGCAACCCAGGCACCCACCTTATTTCCGCTGTATGTTTGCACAATATCGTACCCGCCAAACGACTTTTACACCTTGTTTTTATGGTTAATTTTATACGAGTTCGATATTGAGTGCGACGTTAGGTTGATTTTCCCAGTTGTCAGATTCTAAAAGATCATGAATCGGTTTTGCCAGGAAGTTGAACTATCATGATCAAATTCGGATTGAGACGATCTGAGATCATCTTAGGTGAACATCATGCGAATGACGTATTTAGGTTGATTCATTGATTTGATTAAGGAAGTATGATCCCCATGAGGGAAATTGCTTGATTACACACCAGCTATC
>JALZOS010000291.1 GCA_030913755.1 Thermoproteota archaeon
GTGCTTATACATTTCAAATTTAAGAATTTATGACGGTGTTTTCGGCATCATTCTAGAGTATTCTGCATTATCGGTACGAAGGACCAGATAGAATGGAGAAGAATGAAAGCTCAAGAGTATTTGATGAAGGGTCATTTTCCAATGGATATATGCCCCATCTTGAAGATTGATCACCGGACTGCAAATAAGGTTTTGTAAACTTATAAACCGATTTCAATCCTTATTAGAAACTCTTAGTGAATTGAGCTAGTGAAAGCCATAGGTACGTCATTATTAGCACTTATAGCGGCTTTAATCTTACCTGGTTCAGTGATTGTAGTTACTTTTCAACTGGCCTTTGCGCTCAGAACTTGTGCAGGTGTGGAGAAATGCTTGGATTGACAGCAGAATTTGAAAGGGCCGTAGGTATATCCGTACGCGAGTTTGCAGTTGAAAATGCTCCTAATAACGTTCCTCAAATAGGAGAATTTAGGAAACTGACAGAACTGTTCGAGAGATGTAATAAATGCTGTTTTGATTGGCGACCCACATGAAATTCCAGGCTTGCTTGATACTTATAGGCAGAACGTTCAACGAATATTAAGTAGCCCAGACACAATTCCAGAATTGATGACAGGATACACGTTGCGATTTTTCGATAAACTGGAAACAATGATAAAGTGGAAACACCTAAACTTAAGCCTGAACTGCTATTCAAGTAGCTTTAATTCCTATGAAGAGTATATTCCAGATCCTGAATAAGATCTTCGCCTTAAGGGAAGAGTCGAGGCATTATCCTAATTTACCTAAAGTAACCTTACACAAATGTGGTCTAATCTTACTAGGAATTGGAATTGTTATCTTCGTCTTTGGTTTAGGTGTTAATGACAAACAACTAACGGTAGAGAACGGTAATGCTATTGTAGGAGCCCTTTTAGGTATTAGCGGTATTATGTTAGTCTACCTAGGATTCTACTCAAAATTCAGCACGATGAATAAATAAAAAATAACCTCTGAACTGCTGTGAGTGGAATAACGCCAGCCACCATTTGTTCAAATACCTTCTATCCTATGCTGTTTCTGGTCCCATTGACATTACCTCAGTTGTCATTGGTCCTATACTAGATGGAGTAACCGTTCTTCAAGCAAATATAATGTTTTATCGATATAATCATTCGTTATGAAAGAAGGCAATTTTATCATGTTCTCTTTCGGAAGCAGACGATTCATACGCTCTAGTATCTCTACTCGCTTATCGATCTCCTCACAATCCATACAACTTTGCATCAATTCAACCCAAGAAGGATTATTTGTCAATATCTCCATTATGAATATATACGTCAAAATTTATAAAGAAGATCGAAAAATGTTCAGTTTAATTACTTATCCGGACTATTCAATGACAACTTTCGACGAGAATGGCCCAATCGGTTCTCTTCGGGAGAAGAAAGAAATACTCCAGTCATTCAAGAGAAAGTAAATATATGCATCTGAAATGAAAAAATTATTTTTCAGGTAGTTTAGGTTTATCTTTTATTCATCTGTTATCTTATATCTCCTACGGGTTCAAATCTAATTCCGACCGGTATAGTCTGCATACTAATTCCGATGTGAGCCCGGTACTTGTATCCACATACCAGCTGATTTAGCGTTATAATGTCTATCAGCATGTTCGCATTGATTCGCATGAAAAGTATTTGAATACACACACGCAGAGAATGCTCCGTTAGGCGGAAGTTCATTATCTGAGAACTTGAAGATAATATTTTCAATTCTGGAATCGCCTGACTTGGCCGCAATCTTTCCAACATCAAGGGTCCTTGATTTCTCTTTATTGGTGGCCTGTGACGACACAGAAACCTTTACTTTACCGCTGTCACTCTTGGCGTCATATAGACCTACATTTAGCTCGAATGCTGTTACCAGTTGGAGTGGAACTAAAACTAGAGCCGCAACACATAGTAAACCAAAATATAGCTTTATGCCCCCGCACTGCTTCAGTAAGAAATTATCTCGTAAGACCAATGTTTCCATAGAAGGAAGAACTGTCCTAAATTGGATAAGTGTTGTTCCGGAAAAAGATTGGTTTGTGTCTAATTTCTGGAAAAAATATAAAGTTTGCTCAATTCTATATTTGCCGTTCTTTATCCATAAAAAATTTCAATTTATAGAAGCTACAGTAGTAGACCATGGTGGCCCCTTTGATTCGAGGTTTAATTCGGGAAAATACCCAGTCAGACGATCTCCTTCGCAGCGCAGGAGCAGTTATATGACGCTCATATCGAGACAATAAGACCTTCTGATACGTGGTGTTATGGATGGACTACACTAGCCCAGATACAATAGTTAAATTGTTCTCATTTTGATTTTTAGATGATAAATCCAATTTAAACCAGCAGTCTGCTTGCGACTCTGACATGATACGCTTATTCAGGTCAACCCGGAAAATGATAATTGGTTGTATCGACAAATATGATTCTGCCACTAGTACATGTCGAAAGGTCTTGGCATTATCATACAGATATTGGGTGGTATTGGCATTATAATACAATATCTATATATAGAGCGCTCACAGTAATGTATGTATGTCTACAACTGTCTTGATGAACCAAGAACAAAGCAAGCAAGAAGTAACTCCACGTATAGATCTTTCTCAAATATTCAAAAGCATCTCTGACGACAAGTCTCTCACACTCTTTAACTCCATCGCTCACATGCACGAGAAAAGCGAACTTCTTATTTCGAAGTTAGGCATGACACGAAGCAATTCTACGCAAGAATGGAACGGTTATCACGACAAGGATTGATACTAAGGAGCGCCGGGCAATATCATCTTACTACCATGGGCAAAATCATTTACCATCTTCAAAATACTATAGGCAAGGCAGCAGAGATCAACCAATGGAAACTGCGGACGATCGATACACTCGCTGGTGTGAGTATGCCACTGAACCAACTTCACAGTTTGGTTGACAGGCTGATAGCAAACGATGAATTAAGAAATTTAGTGCATCAGACTTTAAGTGCCTAGACCTACCGCCCAAAAAGTGACACGAGTGAAACGATATAACTAACTAAGTAACCTATGTTATATCCTAGACTCTATCTTCTAATTGTCTGAAGTTCATTCAGCCATAGAACGAATTATGTTTGTGTCATCATTTTGATAACATATCTTATCATTAATTTTCTGTACTAAATTCAGCATTATGTTAAGGAAAAAACCTAATTTTGTTTCTTATCGTGGAGAGTAAAATACCCCACATAAAGTATAGTCGATAAACATAGCTAGAAGAATGGAATGACCAAAGTAAAATTAGCAGTGATGTTGGCACTCTCGACAGGACTATTGGCGGCCATAGGCGGATCTACTGTACCGGTATTCGCTGGTG
>JALZOS010000089.1 GCA_030913755.1 Thermoproteota archaeon
GTCTTGAAGCGTTCTCTTTCAGAGCACGTGATTTTGAAAGCAGGTTGAAAGGGTATAAATGACCGAGGCTAAATAATTTTCTTTAATTGCACAGAAACTTTTCTGTCTGAAATCACCAAGTTGTCATCTATGGACAGGTTTCCTCCATCCTGGTCTTATAACGATTCTCGAGTTTGTCAGCAAACTTACATACTTGGTCTAAGCTATATCTATCCTTAGGAAAAGTGCCATCTTATAGAGACGACGTGTCCTCTGTTATTTGCATCATAAAACCGTCCCTTCTCTGCTATAAGCCCGACATTGTCATTGATACTATTTTCTAAGACTGGAAGTCCTCGTTTGGTCTTATCTTCTACTACGAATTTTACAGGATCATCATAGATAAAATAGAATTGTCCTGTCCTTACCAAATTGTTGCCTTGTGTCATGTCTATTTTGTTATCAATCTAAGGGAAGTTAGCGTTTTGAACTTTTAGATTCAACATATATTAACATTTGCCTAGTTATATTAATTCTTGCGTAATAACAACGTTATATATTTAGTATCAAAGTATAGGAATGACTTGGATTCAAGTGTTGGCTGCAGTTTATGGTTATTTTATAACATCTTCAATTGTAAATAGTGATAGTAACGCAGCTTATTTTGACACAGAGCTAGAAGAATACAATCCTACTTTTTAATATAGCGTCATATCCTATCTTCATTTTCATTACATTACCTAACGGAACTTTCATGGTGAGAGGCATCAAGAAAGTCAATATTCTGATTATTGATCCTCGAAGGGTCTTAATATAGGCAACATTAAAATCCCTAACTTAACCCACAAGATTCTGCTGAAAAAGTACATTTCGACTTTCTTACACGATACGAATTAAACTCTTAATATTTGTATATTTGTTCAGTTTAACTCAAATCAGTACTAATCTTTGTTAGGTCAAATATCATGAATTCTGCGTGCACTGCATTACAATGCAAACGGTTTCAATAAATCATACAGTCTATAAGAATAAATGATGCTATTACCCAACAAAGAAAACCTGGGACTTCATGTTACTGAGATAATGGAGAAAAGTGTTGTAATTCTAGATGAATCTACAAGTGTTAGTGAAGCCGCACAGATAATGAAAACAAGAGGAATTTCTAGCATCTTGGTTAAAGATCATCATTCAGATGCAATTAATGGGATTGTGACTGAAAGGGATATCTTATATCGTGTCGTGGCCCAAGCGAAAGGGACGTTTAAGGTCAGTATAGGTAGTATTATGAGTTCACCACTTGTAACTGTCGAAAAAGAGACACCGTGTATAGAAGCGATCATGATAATGCGTAAGAAAGGGCTAAGACGTCTTCCAGTCATCGATAAAGGAAATATTGTGGGAATTGTAACATTGATGTCACTTGTTGGAAACATGCCCAGTAGAAACATGGATCTGGCAGAGCTTGAAGTACCTGCTACTCCCTCGAATGTAACTGTAAATTGTCCGTATTGCCAATCTAAATTTAATGGAAAAAGAGAGTTATCATCGCATATAGATAGATTGCACTTGGGAAGCGGATTATTAGAAGGAGATCTAAGAAAGTGGGAATAAAGAACAACAATAAGAGTGAAGGGATGGAACAAACTTTTTTTTAGTTAGTGTCTTGAATTTATGATAATTTTTATAAAAATATGTCTTCACATATTCCATATTCATCTAACTTTCACTATGATCCATTACACACTGGTGAATAAATCGCCATGTGCTGTTCCTTTCGAAGATTTGTCAGCTATCCTATTCATCGCGATACTTTCTAACCACTATGAGTATTTATGAGATGTAAACAAATTGCTTGAATTATTAAAAGATAAGCTAACGAGAGAACAAAAGATAACGGTCTTTGCTTCTTGGTTGGGCTGGTCTCTTGATGGCTACGATTTGGTTTTGATGCTATTTGTGATCTCCTCGGTAAACCAACTTTTTTTCCCTACGCAGGACCCGACGCTAAGTCTATTGGCCACGTTTGCAACTTATACGGTGGCACTAATAATGAGACCTCTTGGTGGCGCTCTATTCGGGAGCTTTGGAGATCGACACGGTCGTAAGAATGCCATGATGATTACGGTTGCTGGCATATCAGCGATCACCTTTCTGACCGGCCTGCTACCAACTTGGAATAGTGTTGGAATAGTCGCACCAATATTATTAATGCTTCTCAGATTTGCACAAGGACTGTTTGCCGGTGGGGAATGGGCCAGTGGATCATCCATAACAATGGAGACTACGCCCAAGTCAACCCGCGGATTACTTTCAGGTTTCCTGCAAAGTGGATATACCTTTGGATTTCTTATGGCATCGATAGTTTTCCAGATCGTATCACACGCTTATACCGGAGAATCCTTTGTAGATGTTGGCTGGAGACTAATGTTTTACACAGCTATTGGACCTGGACTGCTATCTCTATTAATTAGGTTCAAGATGAATGAATCTGAAATCTGGTTAGAAAAAAAGAAACTCAACAAAATTGAAAGGAATCCTTTGTTGCGAGTGTTAACTGAAAAAGAAAGTAGACGAACACTCTTCCTGGCTCTAATAATTATGACCGGCCTCATGTACAGTTATTATACGTCTATAGGATTTATGCCCACATTCTTGCAAAGATATGTCGGTTTAGACAGGCAAGATGTCGCAAGCATAATGATAGCTGCGACAATTTCGTCATTCATAGGTACAGTGTTCACAGGTGCAATAAGTCAATATATTGGTAGAATGAAAACTCTTACTATATTCGGCATTGCTGCAATGATTCTTGCAGTCCCAACAGTACTCGGTATTTACCAATCCGATAGCGTAATGGAAAAAATGTTCTTCACTGGAGTACTGGTATTTGTAGCTTCTACATCTTTTGGTCCTATACCTGCATTCCTTTCGGAAAGATTTCCAACTGAAGTGAGGAATACGGCATCAGGTTTTGCATACAATGGAGGTTTGATAATTGGTTCGTGGTCTCCTTTGGTTGCAATACATCTCCTGTCCAACGTGAATCATGAGTTGATTGCATATGTGTTTGCTGCAAACATAATCATTGGTTCTTTCATAATATTTGTCGGTTCAAAGATAAATCGTGAAACACGCCACATAAACATAGAGTAAAGAGTTCTACCTAGATAGAATTAATTTTCAAAGATCTGTCATGCATTGATTGCACGTGAATATTTCCTGTTAACTCTTAATTTTAATTACCTTGGCGATACGCGGAGAGGGTTCAATAGATATCGTATCATCTTTGCAAATTTTTATACCCCTCGAATCCTGAGTAAGTCCGTAAAGGAGAGCATTACTTGGACGTAGTAAATTCAATTTAATTTCAGATTGCAAAGGGATTGTGTATTGAACTTCTGGTTTCCTATATTTTGAAAAGTTATACCCCTTCTTAACTCGTAACAAAGAATACGGGGTAATATGACAGATCCCCAATTTATTATTGGTAAATTGAGCTTTATGGGATGGTGTCGCTCCTGATATAATCCTTTGAGGATAAGAATAATATCCACTAGAACCCGTGGCTGTACAAATAATTACACCGTTTCCTATTGCATAATCAGTAAATCCAAACTCGTTCTGCTTCCCCTTTCTTACGTTGATTGAGACTAAATATCTTAGACAACCACCAAAGTTTCCTCTTTCAAAATATACATCCGTAAAGACATCTTCGCAGCTGCCACAATAATCGATGGATATAAGCCTTCTATTTTCAATATAGTAATTCCCTTCCTCTAGCTTACTAATGCCATGATGTAATTCATCGAGAAATAATTCAGCAAGGCTTGCCTTACTACCTATTGGATTAGGATCCCTGACTCCCACAAAAAGCATGGGGATTTCTAGCTTTCTACCAAAGTATCCAAATGTACCATCACCACCAACTATTATAGCAATATCAGGATCTTTTGATGTTGGGTTAATTCCAATGCCTTTTAAAATCTTGGTTATTTCTTTTGCGGGGACCTTTGGTCGACTTCGATGCAAATAAATTCCATATTTCATGAGATGGAGTCGTAAATGACTTGCGTGTTACAGGCAAAGTGAAGGCAGTTGAAGATTAATGTGTATTTTTTTTATAGTCAACATGGGATCCAATAAGAATCATCTTATT
>JALZOS010000297.1 GCA_030913755.1 Thermoproteota archaeon
GTGCTTACCATGACAAAGATGATGTAATCTTTACATGTCTAAAAATTTAGACGAGATGCTACATAATTTCGTACCGAATATTATTAATAACTTCCAAAAATTCCAATACACAAAATCGAGAAGATTGATAGCATCGTTGGTTACAATACCTCTCATTCTTGCATCTCTTTTTGCAGGAAAGAACTGTTATAAAATATGGCTAGGCCCAAAAAGTAGATCACATTCACACAAGTACACAATGGTAAACAAACGTATTCTATTTCTTTTCCAGATAACTACTAAGGTGAAATCTTCAATTTGGTTTCTGAAGAAGGGATGAACCATATTCGATATGTATTTTGCGTGGAATCATACGAAAGAGACAGAGGCATTCATAGAAGTGCTAACAACGGTAGCCCGTATCGCATATAGTACAGCTTAAAAATGATTTACGATAATCATCACATGTGGAACAGGATTTCCTTCAAAGCTTTTTGAAAAGAACTTCAGATGTCATGAGGAGGCGGGACTACAAACGGCAAGGCTGCAAAGATCTATGAATTGTAACTGGTAATTGGTAAGAAAATCTGCACAAAGATGCTAAACTTGAATTTCGATAAAGCTCCTTTTCTCACCTAGACGTTCTACTCTTATTCTTCATTTGGAGCTAAGCAGTTTACTAATCTCCCGACTTTCCCCTATTTTTAAAGCTCGTCATCCAACTCTTCGAATGCAGTTGCCTTTGAGATCTCATGCAACCGCATAGCTACTATCCTCTCGTATTCCTTCACGCTAAGAATACCGCGTTCAGCAAGTAAATCCACAAGAGCGTTTAATCTTGCGCTTATTTCTTCGACTTCTGTCAATTCTCTTCCGGTAGTTATCCGTGCTCTACGTGGTTCTTGTGCACCCCGCCTAGAAGAAGATGGCTTATCCTTTTTCATATTCCGATAGTATCCTGGTACATATTTTAAGCAAGATGTTGAAATTCATTCCGTTTAGGAGACACATCTTGCTAGTATCAATAACTGGCTTACAACCAGTTCCTGGATCCCAAATTGGTCGATTGGATGCAGAGTCTGATTAAATCGCCTTCATTTTCCTGAATGACAGTACCCCAAGTATGCCAAGTACTAATGTAAAAAAAAGCAAGACCATTGTGTCAGTTTGAAAAGAGTGTGTACCTTGTCCGAGAATAACCCCTCTGAGCGCATCCACTGCATAGGTTGCCGGATTAAGTTGTGTCAAAATATTCAGCCATCCAGGAAGGTTATTTATTGGGAATAATGCTCCGCTCAAAAAAAATAGTGGGAATACTACAAAACTTACTATAAGCTGAAAACCTTCCAGACTTTCAATAAAGCTTCCGAATGTAAGTCCAACTGAAGTAAGCGTAAATGACAAAATTAGGGCTATGACCACAGTTTGACTGATAGAAAGAGGATCGAAATTAATTCCCATTACATATCCGACAACCAGGAGGATGGCAACTTGAACTAAGGAGTTTGTCATTCCCCCTAACGTCTTCCCAATAAAAACAGTTGTTCTAGTTGCTGGTGACACCATGACACTTTTAAGGAAATCGAATTTTCTGTCCCATATTATGTATGAACCAAAAAAAACCGACGTGAAAATTATCGACATACAGATTATCCCTGGAAAAATAAATAGTTGGTAGTTTGCACCTGTATTCATAGGGTTGGTCGATCCTAACCCCGAACCCATCACAAATAGCCACAAAAGGGGAGTGAATATCGAGGCGACCAGTCTGCTTCGTTCACGTACAAATACTTTAAACTCTCTTAGCCACAAGGCATAGAGCTGTCCAAATTCTCTGTTTAAATTATGACTTATCGTACCTAGCATATCTCTCCATAAAACCTCCCTCTGCATTATCTTCATTAACCATTGGATTACCGGCAACTTGAAGAAAAAGGTCGTTGAGCGTTGGCTTCTTGTATTCAATCCAGCTCACCTTATCTAGGCAGCTCAGAATTTTAGGAATGTTCTTGTTCGCGTTGTCCACAGTAATCACCAAACAATTGTCAGCATAGCTCACTTTATGAACAAAGTCCAACAAAGATAGTCTTTCAATCTTTGATAAAACTGTACTTTGATTTACATTGTCTTCAAATCTTATCTTAATTATGTCACCACTCAAGGTTTCCTTCAATTTTGTGGGAGAATCCACCGCAGTTATTCTCCCATTATTGATGAAACATATCCTGTCACATAGTTGATCGGCCTCCTCCATATAGTGTGTAGTAAGAATGATTGTAACATTTTCTTCTTCTACCAGTTTTCTTATGTATTGCCACATGTTGCCTCTACTACTCGGATCGAGGCCCAAGGTTGGTTCGTCTAAGAATAGAACTCTAGGCTTGTGAACAAGACCTCTGGCTATTTCTAATCTCCTTCGCATCCCACCAGAGTATTTTTTAACTTGGTCGTCTTTTCTACTAGTAAGACCGACTAGTTCAAGTACTTCGGAAATTCTCTTCTCCCTCAACTCTTTTGGTATTCCATATAGTAACGCGTGTATTTTTATGTTCTCATAGCCAGTTAACATATCATCGCTACTTGGCGCCTGAAAAACTACCCCTATACTAGAACGTACTTTACAGGGATCGTCTAAAATATTATTTCCGTTAATCACAGCATACCCGGATGAAGGCCTGATCAAAGTAGCAAGGATGTGGATGAGTGTAGTTTTCCCTGCACCGTTTGGCCCCAAGAGACCAAATACTTCATTTTCAGATACGTCCAGGCTGAAGTTATCAAGTGCAGTAAGACTTCCATAAGTCTTTGTCACATTTTTTATAGATATCAAAGAATGTCTATCCCTAGCTAGAATCCCTCTAAATTAAATGTCTCTTATCGCTCGCTGCCCGTATTTAATCGGAGGTCTCGGCGTTGCAAAAGGAGAAATATCTTTAGTAGATATAATATCAGCAATAGATATGGCTGTTCTTATTTATTTATTTTTATTTCATTTTTCTGTGGTAACCCATAATCCCGATGCGACTAGTGTTGCTTTGCAGTTTTGAAGCCATATTATGAAAGTTTTGTAATGTTTGGGTTGATATAATCAACTTCGATAAATTGATAAGCGTCATAGTATGGAAAATCTATTTACTGATCGGATATGCTAATTCTTTCAATATTGTTCTTTATTTCAGCGACCCGCCATTCAATTTCGGAGAGTTCGTCTGCGGTCAGTGTGTCTCCCCATGCGCCGAGTACAGATCGTAATACTTCTGTAGAGTGGTAAAGCAAAAGCGAATAAGGATGATGCTCTGTTGTCGAGTAAGCAAGGTCAATTATTTCCGATACCGCAGATAGTGCTCTTTTAATTTCATTTGTATTAGTCAAGTATATTCGCATGATTCCATTTTCTTCGTCAACATTAAGTGTCGTAATGATGCCTTCGCCTTTAATTCTATCTAGAAGTAATCTAATCTCTTGAGAAAGGATCCTCGTGTGGTCAATTTCTGTCATATTTTCTTCTTCATTATTATGCTCGTTTTCATCTCCTTTCAATTTTCGAACCATTAAATTATAGCACCCTTTCCACAGACTCTCACTCCGCCTGCATCAGGTTTTATAACAACAAAATGCTGATCCGGAGAGAAAACAAGAGGCTTAAGAAGTTCTAGTTCAATCTGATCTTGCAGGAATCTAATTTTAACAGGTTTCAGCTGAAGTCCCACAGCGAGCAGGTACGTATGTGTTTCACCCATCTCTTCTTTGAAGTATGGATTTTTCTTAAATTTTGCTTTAACCAAAGTAGTCGATGTAGTGAGATACGCTGGATCGCAAATTACGTCACCTCTTGAGACGTCGATAGCAGATATCCCTTTTAGTGCAAGCCCTACCCTAGCAGGACTCGTGGCTTCATCTACGGAATCATCATGCATCTGAATTGACTTGACAAATACTTTTTTCCCTTGTGGAAGAATTGTTAGCTCGTCATGAACACTAATCTTTCCTTGTTTCACAACTCCGAGGATGACAGTACCAACACCTTTGACGTCAAACGCATGATCTATAGGTATTACTAAAGGACCTTCTTTCCCTTTTGGTTCCAGATTTGATATTTTCTCTCTCAGCTCACCTGAGTCACCTAAGAAATCATAGTTTTTTATCTGGGTGGGCTTTATCATTGACTTGAGTCTATCTTCATCTACATCGTAGGAATGTAATATATAACCCTGATTCATTGATAAGTGATCAAGGGCGACAATTTGTTCACCTATGAATTTGTCCAACTTAGTGACATTTAAGATAGCATATTCTGCAATGTTTATCGCCTGAATAAGAGATTGTATTTTATCCGGATATGTTATTGGGACAATCCATGTCAGAATTGCATCGGAGGTTTTTTTATCATAAATTGATATATCGGTAGTCGTCCCTTTTTTTCCAAGCTCCTCTGCAACACTAAGCTCACCCAACAAAACAAAGTTAATACTCTTCACAATTCACCGTGCACTAAAGGTCATAAATCATTTACTATTAAACTCTCGTTAATGAGGCAAGCGATCGATCAACGCCAATTAAAAAGGCAACAGATATTGTCGTATTTCATGAAACATGAGTGCGGTGGGATAGAAATTTCTGTGTTGGACTCCTCCTGTCAAAATCACTTTGTCAGGCGAGTTAATGCAAGTAACACCGCCACTATAATTGTTGGATTGAGTAACACTCTCCTGTACATCTACATCTTTACGCGTTATCGTCACAGCATACACGACTTTCATTGACACAAGTTGAAACTTCGCATTGCTACATAAATGAATATGGCAAATATTTCGTTTCAAGTGTCCAGAGAGTTTATCCTTTAAGGGTCGATCGTTATTTCATCATAACCCTTGTTACTATATTCGGAATCGTGAACACATTTATTATGTTGTCTTAGTTGTTGATAAATCTTGGTAGTTATCCTTTCTTTCATACTCGACTGTCAGTTACGAATCAAAATGCATCTTACACAACAGGACGATGACCCGAATGCGGGACCAAGATATATGAAAATTCATCCGTCGACTCAAATCTTACTTTCAAGTTATAACAGGTTTGAGTAGTGTCTCACCGTAGCATAACAACAAACACGTATATCATAGTACGGAAGTACCTGACCAAAATTTTAAAGCCTATCTATATTGTCGTGATTAATATTAAATAACACGATGTCTTGATAGAAAGTAAAAATGTTCTTCAGAAAGAAGAAAGGCCAAACAAGAATTCCTGTAAGACGAATGGTAATTCTTGCACGGCAAGCAGCTG
>JALZOS010000299.1 GCA_030913755.1 Thermoproteota archaeon
CCATAAGATTATGTATTACGTCTGATAATTCATTTCCTATATTCATTGATAGGGCATCACTTAGTGTGTGAGCAGGATCTGAGGATATCAATATTGTTTTGTAATTTTTGTCAGCTAGATTGATGGCAGTAGCACATGATGTAACAGTTTTCCCTGTGCCTCCTTTTCCTGTGTAAATAACGAGTCTCAAGTCAGTTCGTTATCTTTAATGGTATCAATTAAATCTCTTAGAGTTAACGAATCAATTGAAGACATCAACAACATTGCTACAATTCAGTATCACTAATATCACTAATATCACGAAATACATCGTACCAACCCCATGTTCCGTCCATGTTCAGTTATTCATTACCTCCACAACCTTATTGGCAATAAATCTTGTATCCTCCTCCGTCAGTGATTGGTGGACAGGTAAAGAAAGAACATTTTTAGATGCCAATTCAGTATTTTCCAATCTAGTCTTATTACTGATCGCAGAATAATATGGTGTCATATGAACTGGTGGGTCGTAATAAACAGTTGCGCCTATTCCCGCTTTATTCAACTGATTCTTAATGTCATCCCGTTTATTATTTATAGTTACTGTATAAAGATACCAATTGTATCTTAATCCGTCAGGTTCGATAGGCAGTCCCATATTTAGCCGTCGATTCACCGCACCAAGTAGCTCGTGCAATATCTTGGCGTTTCTCCTTCTTAATTCCAAAATTCGTGGTAATTTTTGCATTTGTACTTTTGCGATTGCGGCGCTTATTTCGGGCAATCGCATATTTAGCCCCAAGACACGTGTATCATACCCCTTTACCATTCCGTGATTCCTTATCATCCTAAGTTCATTGGCCAGATCATCATCATCGGTTGCGATAGCTCCACCTTCCCCAGCAGTAAGCACTTTACTCGCATACAGGCTAAAACAACCCATATTCCCAATAGATCCAGTCTGTCTTCCGAAATAAGATGATCCTAGAGATTGACAAGCATCTTCAATGACTAGCAAAGAGTGTTTCTCTCCAATTTCTAGAATTGGGTTCATCGACGCAGGGTGACCATACAAATGTACTGGAATTATTGCTTTTGTCTTGTCTGTAATCTTCCTTTTTATATCAATTGGGTCTGCGGTGTAGTCTTTTTGTAAGATATCAATAAACACTGGTTTTGCCCCCGTTGCCATAACAGCATTAGCAGTCGCAACAAAAGTAAATGATGGGAGTATTACCTCATCACCATGCCCAATCCCGGCTGCCAGTAGGGCCGAATGCAATGCAGAGGTACCCGAATTTACGGCGACAACATTTCTGACCTTCAGATAGCTTTTTAATAGTTCTTCAAATTCTCGAACACGTTTTCCTCCATCCATCGCGGGAGACGTCAAGTTTCCCTCTTCTAATACAAGAAGTATCTCTTCCCTTTCACGTTCGTCCAGTTGTGGTTTATTAATTGGGATCAAAACAATTTCCTCCCTCGGATAGAACAACTCTCTTTGAAACTCGTTATAATTCTTTGTCAGTTTTTGACAACATTTACCTTGACGCCGCAAGCAGGGTGCAGACAATTCATAATTCGAAACGGTTCGTTAAACAAATAAAAATAGGAAATCCATTCCTTATTGACTAAGCAGATGTGGCAGAGTGGTCTTCTCCAATTAGGGAACACAATAATGCGTCGGCCTTGAGTCAAGTGGTCGAAAGAGAGCCGATTCGCCTTCGGGCGATCAGGAGTTCGAATCTCCTCATCTGCGTGTTATTCCTGCCCACCTAGAGTCATTCCTGGTGCGCTATGTGTTTTTGTAGTAATTTCTTGGTTGTGTTGTGACATAACTCTTCTGTACAAGCGTTGGACTAGAAGTCTTCCTGCGGAGGACACATCAAAGCCTACAGACCTAGCTGAAATCACTCCACGTGGCGTCATTATTCTGCACCTAACAGAATACTTTCGTTTTTTATGACGGTCAACGTAAGCGATAATGTATTGTATGTCTGTGTAAGCATGAACTCTATTCAGTAACTTCGTGAGGACTGTCTCTATTTCCTTCCGTACATCATCATTTTCTGCATGGACGATATGAATAGTAGGACCTTTTTTCTTGGGCAGCATTGTTTCGATCATATCCTTTGGCGTAACGATGCCAACAGGAATAGCATTTGCAACTATTACTACCTCTTCCGACTTCTTTAGAAGACTCGCAAGCTCTTGTAAGCCAGATCCCAATGGAGCAGTCAATATACTTCTCATAACCTCTCTGACGGGGACTTGCTTTGCTCCGTATGGCTTTTTGGCTCCTTTAGATCTTACGCTCACCTGTGGTGCATAAGTAATTCTGATCGCATCCAAATTATCAATAATTCCTTTTAGCAACCCTTTGGAATCTATCACAGGAAGCCGTGAGATATGATATCTCCTCATCTTTGTTATTGCATTCCCTATAATCTCTTCCTCTGGAATGACTATTGCGCCGGACATTACTTCATCCGCTAAGCCGCGATGGAAATCTGAATTAATTACTATATCTTTTTGGCTAACAACTCCCATCACCATCCCGTCAACCACAATTGGTAACGCTCTGTATCCAGTTAGAATTAAAGTACGTGCCGAGTCCTTTAAATCACTATCTGGATTCAGAATAGGTGTTTTAGAAATGAGAGTTTTCACTTTGGCCTTGACGCCACAGTTTGATTCAACTAGTTTCCGAGAAAACAACATACCAGCATACATGTCATTCTCCTTTGTCACTGGCATTTGTTCAAGCCTATTTTCAACCATCACACTGACGGCTTTCGAAATTGGATCTTCATGATGTAAGAAAAATTTAGGTTTATATGCTATGTCTAACACTCTCATAAGACATAAAGTTAGACGCTATCATTAATTAAAAACCTTGTTTGACTAAATAATAGATGGAGAAGAAATATCTTCGGAAAATCATCTTGCCAATCATAGTTGTGATAGTACTAAGCATTGTCACGTTTCTGAGAAGTCCTTCAGAGACCACTATCCCCCTGCCTTTACCTACCTCGATTTCATCTACAACAAAGTTGAACGATACCAAGGGAATTTCGATAATCGCAGATAAATTGCAGACACCCTGGTCCATTGCCTTTTCTGAGGATGGAAAAGGATTTTTTACCGAACGTATGGGAACAGTAAAAGAGGTCGGTCCAAATGGTAAAATGCTGAAAGAGCCCGTTGCATACATAAGAGTTGATCAAATTGGCGAGGGTGGGCTATTAGGATTGGCACTTCATCCAAATTTTACCTCAAATCATAAAATATATGTTTATCACACCTATTCAAACAACAGTGGCACTTTCAATAAGGTTCTAATGCTTTTAGAGAAAAATGACAAAATAATTGATTCTGAGACGATATTTGATGGGATTCCGGGTGGAACATTTCATAACGGAGGCCGGTTAAAGTTTGGCCCCGACAGTAAATTATACGTATCAACAGGTGACGCCTCTAAGCCAGAGCTCGCTCAAGACAAGAGTTCATGGGCAGGAAAGATTCTGAGGCTAAACGACGACGGATCTATTCCTCACGATAATCCTTTTCCAGGATCACCTGTTTACGCATATGGTTTTAGGAACGTCCAGGGAATGACATGGAATCCTGAAACAAAATTAATGTACGCAACAGAACATGGATCTACTGGCAATGACGAAATTGATATCGTTCATCCCGGTTCGAATTATGGTTGGCCATATGAAGAGTGTTCTGACGGAAAAGCGCATACAGCTCCCACAATATGCTTCAACCCATCAGTAGCACCAAGTGGCATTACCTTCGTCAAATCAAACAAACTAGGGTACAGAGATGACCTTATCATTGCAACACTTAAGGGTTCACACCTCCGTTCGATCAATCTTAAAACTGGAGAACAGAATAATATCTTGGTAGGTTATGGCAGATTGAGAGATGTAGTTGAAGGACCTAATGGATTTCTTTACGTCCTAACTAGTAACACAGATGGAAGAGGAATTCCAGAGGAAACTGACGACAAAATTTTAAGAATCTTCAAACCTTGATCGGTGTAAAACATGGAAAAAAAATTTCGAAAGATGAATCTGGAAGAAAGGCTCGAAGCACTTCGTTCTAGGGTAGCGCTTACAGAGGCTGAGGTTTCGGCTATCAAGAATCCATTTGCTGTTACGAAATTTGAAGACTTAAACAGAATGATAGAAAATGCAATAGGTATGTACCCCATTCCTCTTGGCATTGCAACCAATTTTCTGATAAATGGCAAGAAGTACTTGATTCCCATGGCGACAGAAGAACCCTCAGTAATAGCTGCTGCAAGTTATGCAGCAAAGTTAGCAGGTATGAACGGGGGTTTCAGATCCAAGATGAACAAATCTATTATGAGGGGTCAAATTCAAGTCGTTTCAGTTAAAAACATACAAATCGTCCAGGATAACATCTCTGAAAACAAAGAAGATCTACTCAGGACCGCAAACGCGAATGCTAGAACCATAAAGGCTATCGATATTAAGACGAAAGTCCTGGATGACCTGAATGACAAGAGTTTTAATTTTAGCGATCCGATGCTCGTAGTCGAAGTAATGATAGATACGAAAAATGCGATGGGCGCAAACGCTGTAAATTCTATGTGTGAATTATTAGCTCCAAAGATAGAAAGGATAACTCAAGGAAAGGTAATCCTAAAAATATTGTCAAATTACGCAACAGAACGCATCGCAACATGTGATACTACAATAAGAAAGAGAGATCTAGGGGGCAACAAGACTGTCGATAGAATGCTTCATGGTTTTGCTTTCGCCTATTTGGATCCATATCGGGCAGTTACTCATAACAAGGGTATAATGAACGGTATAGATGCAGTTGCATTGGCCACTGGACAGGATTTCCGCGCAATCGAGGCTGCAGCACATGCATACGCATCTCGAGATGGAAAATACCGACCTCTTTCAACCTTTTACAAAGATACGAATGGTGATTTGGCTTGCAAAATAGAGCTGCCTCTTGCTGTTGGAACTGTCGGAGGGATAGCTTCGGTTTACCCCATGGCAAAGATCGGTCTAAAAACGTTGCAAGTCTCATCGGCACAAGAGCTTGGGATGGTTATTGTCGCAGTTGGGCTAGCTCAGAATATTGCGGCCCTTAGAGCTTTAGCAGATGAAGGCATACAGAAAGGTCACATGAAATTACATTCAAGAAATATTGCCATTGCGGCAGGTGCGACTGGTCTCCTTATAGATCTCGTTGCAAAAAGGATGTCGAATCAATCGAACATAACGATAGAGAACGCTCGGAGGATAATAGAGGGAGCCCGAAAAGGTACTCAAAAGTCCCAACTAAGGTAGTATTAGCGGAATTAGATGTATAACTTTGGATTTTAATTGAATTCCACTCTTTTTATCAATTTTAAGCTGTCTTTATGCTAGAGAGAGGCAAATTGATTGGCATCCAGACAGATTATGTAAGCTGTGGTCCCAACAGAATATCAGATTCAATAGATA
>JALZOS010000327.1 GCA_030913755.1 Thermoproteota archaeon
GTTATAGCATCAGGGTCAATGTAGGTGTGCCCACAACCATTTCGGCTCTAGTTAAACAACAAATACGATGGAAGAAAAGTTTCATAAGGAGTCTATTTTCTACTGGAGGTATCTATTGGAAACGCCCCTTTTTAGCTGCGTTACTGTACTATATCCAAACTTCAATGAGGTTTGTCCGTCCCTATATTGTATTTTACTGCATAGTTATGTTACCATTAAAGGGAGACGCTACTTCATTGATTTTTTGGATATCTGGAATAATGTTTACTGGAATGATATATGCCGTAGACTTTAGGCTACGAAATCCAGGTGACAGATTATGGCTATATAGACCACTCTTTACATTTCTCACAACCTTCGTTTACACTTGGCTATTGATATATTCAGCTATTACCTTACGAAACAAGAGTTGGAGATGACTACTCTGCTATCACCCCTTTGCGGACTTCCACCTTCGTTACTAAAATCCTTCTAAATGGGGCTGCAAAAGTTTGGTTCGTCTCGATGCAATTATCGTTGCTTGTGCAATGATAGTGGGATTTTGTGTAATAATGATGAAATTTACTGGTTTTTGGCCATGCAGAATTGCGGAGGTTTTTCAAGTTGACAGTATTTCATGTACGAAAAGCTTTGGTGAGAATATTGATTCTATGAGGAGTTGGATCCAAATTTCATTGAATCTTCATTACGTATTACGATCTCTTCATAATATCTTATGACAGTAATTTCAGAAACCTCGGGTATAGTTGGCTCCTCTCCTTTTGCCATCTGAACAATCATTGCTGGAAAATTTGCACCAGCAAGCGTAGTGAAAATAGTTCCCCCTCCTAATCTAGGATTAACTTCCAGAAACTTCAGGACTCCATCCTGGGATTCTTTCATTTGAATACAACAAGGACCATTTATTTTCAGGAAACCAGCAATTGACTTGCAAATATCTTCTATTCTCTCATCCCTGACTACCCTACCCTTGGTAGATATTCCTGCTTTTGTTTGCAGACGAATACGAGGTACTGCGATCAGGGGTTCTTGTTTTAGATTTGAAAGTACATCAATTGTGTATTCCATTCCAGGCAGATATTCTTGAAAGACAAGATCGTCATATTTTGAAAGCGCGTATCGTAGATCCTTCTCGTTATTAACCTTTAGTATATCTCTACTACCTTTACCGTATCTTGGTTTCGCGATTACAGGAAATTCTTGTATTTTTTTCTCATCTATTGTTGTGAATGGCAAATCGAATTTTGAACAGAGAGCTTTGTGAGTCATGAACTTGTCTCGACAAATCCTTAGTGTTTTCTTATCACTAACGACAGCCAACGCCCCTAGCTCCAATAATTTATCTTTGCGATCACTATAGGGATAGATATCATAACCTGACGAAGGCATTAGTACTGTAACCTTGTGCTTTGATACGATACTGAATAGGTGGTCCAAGAACAGTGCATTATCTGCTTCTGGTATTATCTCACTCGCGTCTGCCATGAAAAATCCAGCAGAGGTTGGACTGGGATCAGAAGCCACGATCTTCCCAGAGAACTTTGCCATTCTTAATGACTTAATTGTATTTATTCCAGCAGGACCGTCTGCCCCCGGTACCAGAACCGTTGTTTTTGAGCTATTCTTCAAAGACTATAATCGTGACCTGACTTTTAGGCAAAATTATTCTTTATAAAGATTTTTTTTTGCATGAACATTTTCAGGGAACTACGAACTAGTACTCTATTTGTATTATTCAAATCTAATTATATCGATCCTATTTTTTGATTGACATTATTGATATATATGGGAAATTGAGACCAATTAAGTATGTTAAACCTTAAAGAAGACTATCATGTACATACTAATTTCAATGATCATTCTCCAAGTAATCTTTCTGTTGCCAACATCATCAAGTGTGGAGAGGAGAAGGGTTTAATTTCGATAGCATTTACTGAACATGTCAGAAAATCTTCAACATGGATACCTAAGTATTTGAAAGAGATAGACAAGGCAAAGTCATCTAGAACTGCAATAAGCATGATCTCAGGCTTTGAGGCGAAGATTTTGGATAGCGACACCTTAGACTTTCCAGAGGAGTATGCAGGTCACTTCCTGGTTGCGAGCTTTCATACGAGATATGGAAGCAAGGATAAGTGGTTTCATGCCCTGAAATTAGCAATTAAAAGTTCCCATCCAAATGCGTTAGGCCATCTGGCGCCTGAGGAATCATTCGACCTGAATTCCGATGAATTGAATGAGTTATCCGATTTGCTCATTAAATTCAATATAACCGCGGAGCTTAACGCAAAGTACAGAAGACCCCCACTTCACTGGCTCCGTGTCTTCAAAGAAAAGAATGTTAATTTTCATCTAGCAAGCGACGCTCATAGACTACAAGACGTTGGCAATTTTGATTCCATAATGAATTTAATCAGTTTCGTAGGAAGGGAAAATTAGCGTATGCATGGATTCAAAAAACTAGAGTATGTACTCGTATCTCACTGGTTATATCAGACATTTACTAGAAGTTTATATATGAGTGCTACTTGATTCCCTCGACTTACTCCGGTATGAACACTCATCAAGAGATCGGAAACATTTTTTCAGATTATCAAAGGCTTAAGGATCCGATTATTACGGAATTTATTTCTTCTATACCTACAAGTCTGAGCCAAGCTGCTTCGCTCGTTCTAAAATCGTTCTCTTCTGAAAAAACGATTGTTAAGAATAGGGCAATCCTCAAAGAGAAAATGAAGAAGTTTCATTCGGAAGCTGATACTCTTACGAATGTAATTAATGAGGCAATTTATTTGGCAGATCAAAAGGAAACTAGGATTCTTCTCGCCATCCATCAGCCTAATCTTTTTGCATATAGCGGAGTATTCAAGAAGATCATTCTACTTCAAGCCCTCAAATCACGTATTATAGATAGAGATCCAACACAGAAGGTAATCTCTATGTTTCTTATCATTAACCACGATTTCATGGGAGATTTCTGGACACGAGTAGCTGAAATGCCCAGCATAAGAAGTACAGATGGAATACTCGAATTAAGATACCCTGTGAGTACGCGCAACAAATGGAAAATGACATGCAATAGCCCTCCACCAAGTAACATTATTTTAGGCAGATGGGAAAAACAAATTTTTCATTGGATAAAAAATTGTTCAATTTTGGAGGGACCAGAAAAGAAAATTTACATGGAAAAGTCTGAAGAATTCTGGAAACTAGGTAAAAATTCTCACTCTCGTGCAAAATCATATGCTGATTTCAGCTCCTTCTTGATGTCTTCAATAGTTAACGAGATCTGGAACTATGACACATTATTTGTAAATCTTACTGACTTAGCTGAAGCATTTGAGGACGGTTTCAAATTCTTGATTTCGAACTATTCTTACCTTGCAAATACACTTCGAGAATGCGAAAAAACCTTTGATCAATATGGAATTCGTAAAAGCGTCAGTTCCAATTCATATCTATATGCACCAATCTGGTTACACTGCAAATGCGGAAGTAAAGCTCCTTCCACATTTGTTAAAATTGCAGAAGATACAATATGCAGCGGGAGCTGCATGGCATGCAAG